>CAZRMG010000424.1:0-1666 GCA_964601095.1 uncultured Melioribacteraceae bacterium
TTATTGTATTCAACAGACCTAATTAAATTGCAGTCTATCATGCTGTCAATCATTTTCCAATTAGAGTTTGCTTTGGATAGGAATTTTTCAACCGCATCTTTACGCATCGGATGAACCGCAAGAATACTAATCAGTTCTTTTTCGGCATCGGATGAATAGCTGAAGTTTGTTCCTTCGCTGTGAACTATTAGTTCAACATTATTTATCAAACTGCTGTATATCTGATAAGCAGTATTTAAGTTTTCTTCCGTTGGAGGTTTAACTAAGCTTTCTGCCGGCGGACGGGTTGGAACTAATATATAAGATTTATGCGGGTTTATTTCTTTGATTATTTGCGCGGTTTTGCTTAACGATTCCAAATTATCATTAATGCCTTTAACAAGCATTGTCTCAGTTACAAGCATTCCTTTAAATGAAAATACAAACCGTTCTATTCCGTGAAGTATTTCATGCAGATCCAGAAGTCCGTGCGGTCTATCGATTTTTCGCCAGATATCATCATAACCGGAATCAATCTTAACGGAAACCCAATCGGCTTTCATCAAATCGTTTCTAACTTCTTCATCCTTCATTAACGATGAATTTGTAATTACCGCTATCTTTATTCCAAACGATTTTAACCTAACGATAGTCTTTCCAAGATTGATATCAAGTGTGGGTTCGCCGTCCGGTACAAATGTAAGGTAATCAATTTGTTCGCCTGCTTTTTGAAGCTGAGTTATTCTTTCTGCAGCTTCGTCAAAAATTTGATCCGTTGAATAATACTCTTTTCGTGTAATCGACATTGCATTGGTAGCGCCAACCTGGCAGTAAATACATGAATAACTGCAAACCTTCGGCGGTATGTTATTTATTCCCAGCGATCTTCCTAATCTGCGCGACGGAATCGGACCAAATATAATCATCGTTTAACCTCTATAATTAATTATAGTTTTTTTGAACCTTCATAAACATCTTCAACCCTTAGTGCTGCGGCTGCTTTACCCGGCAATTTTTCAGGATTTAATTTTTTCATAAAATCATAGATTTCACCGGATTCGTGATATTCAATTTTCCCTTTTATTTGAAACGATTTTCTATCATCCGTAATGAATAAAACAGAGCCGCTGCTTCCGCCGTTAATATTTTTGAATGTCTTATCGAAATAATTATCGGCTATAATTATTGTTTGCGTATCATACAACCAAGTACATGTTGCGTAAATTGAGTTTGGAACTCCATTAGCGTCAACGGTTGAAAAAACTATCGGAGCCGTTCGACTCTCCCATGCTTTCAATACTATTTCCGGTAACATTGCCATTTATATTTCCTATTTATTAGAAGACATTATAAACTCTTATCACGCAAAAGACCTAATCGTAATTCAGTCTTATTTCCTTTTCACTTAATGTCGGCGTGATAAACTCTTTCCATTCCGGCAAATCCCATGTTTCCAATTCCGAATGAGTGATATAATATTTTTCGGGAATGGGATGTGTACCGACAACAACTTTTAAACCAAACTTAGATTCAATAAATCTTTTGAAATGATCGATATACGGACACGGCGGATAACCTACAACCATTCCTGTTGCAAAGTGAATAACTTCAGCACCGTTTTTCTTTAACTCTTCAGGTACATATTCGATGTTTCCGCCGGGGCATCCGCCGCAGGTTGTGTAACCTA
>CAZRMG010000424.1:1725-3000 GCA_964601095.1 uncultured Melioribacteraceae bacterium
GGATCTTAAACATTTTCCGCCGGCGCATGTTTTATATCTGTCGCAGATTATTATTCCAATTTTCACTTTGTTGTTCATTTATTATCCTTAGTTAATCTTTATCATATACCTTATTTTTTCAATCAAGTCTTTTTTCCTTGGTTTTTCTCGGATCGCCTTTATAACCAAGTTCGTTCCAATTCATTCTACCATTTTCACTATGACACGAATTACACTTTAATGCTTTTTCTTTCGGTGCAACCATGTGATTAATCGGCCAATACATTTCAGTTTCAATAAAATCGTAACTGCCGGAATAAGCGAGATTAATTTCTTTCATTCCAATCTCCGATGCTTCATTCCAATCATAAGTTTTCCAATAACCGCCTTCGCCGAAAAGTTTTGGAACAATTAAATATTTGTTTTGGGAATCATAGATTTGTTTACCGCGCATTACTTTGAACGGTGCAATTTTTGCTTTCGGATCTTTTATGTTTCCGTTAAGCGAGTTTAATGCTGTAATTTTTCCGGCTTCAATTTTATCGCCGAACATATAATACGAAGCGCTACCGTTATACCATTTATAAGTTGGGATAACATTTTTTGCCCACCGGAATTCGCCTTTCATTTTGTTGTATGTCTCTTCTCCAAATTCGTCTTTAGGTTCGGTTTTGTCTTCGCCGGCTTTGGACCAATCCCACCAAACTTTAGTTGGTTTAACTCTTGCGAATTCGGGTACGTGGCATGTTTCGCACGCAACGGAATTTGTATGCTTATCAATTAGTTTGTATTTGTGAATCTCGCCTTCATGGCAGTCGGTACAATAAATATGATTTTGACCCGATGCCATAGAGCCATGACTTGCACCTTTAATAACATGTTCGGGGGATGAATGACATTCGTTGCAGTGAAATTCAAGTTTGCCCATATGAACATCGGTTTCCGGCGCCGGTTCATACAAACTATCGTCAAGGTCGCCGTGTTTAACGCCGGTTCCGCCGCCGCCGTCGAAATGACAAATGCCGCAGTTTTTGCGGGTTGGTTTGCCAACACTTTGAGCAGAAGTTAATAAATCAACTTTGGGATCCGGCATTCCCGCTCCGGTCGGCGTTTTTTTGTAAGTGCCCGATAAATCATGACACACAAGGCAATCAACATTTTTTTCGTTACTAAAATCGAAATTTTGATCTTTCCAGCCGTAACCTACATGACAACTCGTGCACCTCGGATAATTTGAAGGTACCGCTATGCAAAAGTTATTTATAAAGTTACGTTTTCCCATTTGCAAAGTGTCGT
>CAZRMG010000425.1:0-2562 GCA_964601095.1 uncultured Melioribacteraceae bacterium
TAAGAATTGATAAGCATCGCGCCGCTCTTAATTTTATTTATGTTTGTTTCGTTTAACAAATGAACTGTTTTATCAATGCCCGATTTATTTAACGGAACATGAAAAGTTATAACATCTGCCGAAAGCGCCTCATCCAATGAACAAAAAATATTTTCAGTTGAATTTCTTTCAAGAGGAGGGTCGTTGATTAGTACCTTCATTCCCAACGCTTCTGCAAATTTTACAACCTTCGAGCCGACATTTCCGAAACCTATTACGCCGATTGTCAATCCGGTAAAATTTTTATTAAACTTTTCCAAATATTGATTTATTGCACAAACAACATATTCGGCAACTGAAAACGCGTTGCATCCTGCCGCATCGGTAAAATATATATTTTCTCTTTCTAAATAAGATTTATCAACATGGTCTGTTCCTATCGTTGCGGTTCCAACAAATTTAACTTTTGTGTTTTTTAAAAGTGATTCATCAACTTTGGTAATTGAACGGACAATCAAAATATCGGCATCTTTTAACATTTCGTTTGAAATTGTGCGTCCGTGTGCCAAAACAATTTCACCGAAATTGCCGAAAGCGTCTTTGCCCTGGGGAATATTCTCATCAACAACTAATTTCATGGTCATCCCGAATTTTGTGCATAAATATACGTAAAAAGACAAAACCATTTTTAACGCAATTTGAATAGCCATTTCCAATTGCTTATCTTTGCACCTAAATTTTTAATAGAAGGAGAAGTGCGGACTTTATGAAATTTAGGAAAAGAACACATACTTGCGGAGATTTGCGCGAATCGAACATAGGCGAGCGCGTTGTTTTAAATGGGTGGGTTGCAATACGCCGCGACCTCGGCGGTGTAATTTTTATTGAGATGCGCGACCGTTACGGAATTACTCAAGTTGTTTTTGAGCCGTCGTTTAACGAAGAAGCGCATGAGCACGCCAAAAAACTTCGAACAGAATTTGTTATTTCGGTTGAAGGCACTGTTCGCAAAAGACCCGAAGGAACTGAAAATCCATTGTTGCCCACAGGTATAATAGATGTTATGGTTGACAAGCTTATAATTTTAAATCAAGCCGAAACAACTCCTTTCGCAATTGAAGATGGAATTGACGCTCACGAGGATTTGAGACTTAAATATCGATATCTCGATTTACGCAGAACCGAGATGCAAAAGAATTTATTACTGCGTCATAAAATGTATCAGCTTACACGCAAATATTTTGATGCCAATGACTTTGTTGAAATTGAAACTCCAATACTTATGAAAAGTACACCCGAAGGAGCGCGCGATTTTCTTGTCCCGAGCAGAATGCACAAAGGAAAATTTTATGCATTGCCGCAATCGCCGCAGCAATATAAACAGATACTTATGGTTGCAGGGTACGACCGCTATTATCAAATTGTGAGATGTTTTCGAGATGAAGATTTACGCGCCGACCGCCAGTATGAATTTACTCAGATAGATGTTGAAATGTCCTTCGTTGATGTTGAAGATATTTTTGAAATTGTTGAAGGATTGATGAAAGAATTTTTCAAGGATATTTTGAATCAAGATTTACAACTGCCTATACCGCGCTTAAGTTTTGATGTTGCGCTGGAGAAATACGGAAGCGATAAGCCGGATTTAAGGTTCGGTTTGGAAATGGTAACTCTTAATGGTGTATTCCATAATTCCGACTTTAAAGTGTTTAAAGATTCGGTTGAAAAAAATGGCGTAGTAACCGGATTGCTTGCAAAGGGTTGCGGAGATTATACACGCAATCAATTGGATAATTTAACCGACTTTGTAAAAAAACTTGGCGCAGGCGGATTGATATGGATGAGAGTTAAAGAAAACGAAATTGAAGCGCCGATTGCTAAATTTTTAAGCGATGATGAAAAACAAAATCTTAGAACTGCGATGAATGCCGAAGCGGGGGATTTAATTTTTATTCTCACCGGTCCAAAATTAAAAACGCTTTCAATTATGGGAAACCTCCGTTTGGAAATGGCGAAGAGAATGAACTTAATTCAACCGGATTCTCCAAATGCATTATTGTGGGTAACTGATTTTCCTTTGTTCGAATGGGATGAAGAAACAAAAAGATATTACGCAATGCATCATCCGTTTACTTCGCCGAGGATTGAAGATATTTCTTTTATGGAAACCGACCCGGGTAAAGTTAAAGCGCGCGCATACGATTTGGTTTTAAATGGAAATGAAATTGCCGGCGGAAGTATTCGTATTCACGATTCGGAATTACAGGCAAAAATGTTTAAAGCTCTCGGCATTGGCGATGAAGAAGCTAAAGAAAAGTTCGGCTTTTTGATGAATGCATTTAAATACGGCGCACCGCCGCACGGTGGTATCGCTTTCGGATTCGATAGATTGGCAATGTTGTTTGCAGGTAAATCATCAATCCGCGATGTAATAGCTTTCCCCAAAACTTCCAGCGGGATTTCTTTAATGGATGATTCCCCTTCTAATGTTGATGAACACCAGCTTAAAGAACTTCATATTAAGATTAGATAATATTTTCTTTTTTGCCTTATTGCCGTTGGCTTAAGCCTTATTGCCGTTGG
>CAZRMG010000425.1:2572-2989 GCA_964601095.1 uncultured Melioribacteraceae bacterium
CGGCAATAAGGACATGTAAAACTTACCGAAGCATACTTCAAACCTTAATTTCAGTCAAATTTCTATTTGTAAAAATCAATCACTTTCTTATATTAAGCACAGTTTGTAGGAAAAATTTACCACTTTCTACATCTGGTTCGATATTTGAAAAAGTGTAAGCAAGTTTGTTGTAGTTGAATTTTTAAATTAATTCAATTCCATAATAGGAGATTTTGTGGGACAACAGCAGTTGCTTTTAATAGTACTCGGAATAATTATTGTCGGTATAGCAATAATTATTGGTATAACACTTTTCCAGGCAAATGCCGTTGAAGCAAAACGCAACAACGTAACTAACGAACTCGTTAACCTTGCTTCCCATGCCCAGCAATTCTTTTTAAAACCTAAAGCCCTTGGTGGAGGCGCAAGAAATTTTAC
>CAZRMG010000426.1:0-2984 GCA_964601095.1 uncultured Melioribacteraceae bacterium
CCGGCTGATAAGCCGGGATTCTTCGCTCCTATAGCCCAGGGTGATAACCCTGGGTCCTTCGTCGGGTGCCATGCTCACGCTGGCGTGAGCATGTCTTATGCGGCCTGGTATAGAGGAATCCCCATTGTCATCACAGGCCATATTGCCTCTTAACAGCGTAATCAGCGCAATCAGTGTCAAAAGAATTATTTATCCGCAGATTACGCAGATTAACGCAGATTTCTTCTTACTTCTTGCTTCTAATTTGCCACCGCGGATGATGCGGATGAACGCGGATTTTCTGCTTGTATTCCTTTGGACCTGCCGGTATATTGGTATTGAGCCAGTGGGTCCTGATAAACCACTGGGAGGAAATGTATAACCCGGTGAGCAGAGAGAGGTGGTCTTTCTTTGCGCTGGGTTTGTTTATGTAGTGATAAGGAGTCGAAAAATGAAAAGGGTTGCGGTATCCGTATTTGTACTGTTGCTGTGCTTAATGAATGTTTCCAGTTCCGCTTTGGTGGAATGGCCTCTAAATGAGGGCGGCAATGGCCATTATTATGAAGTTATCCTTGTTCCGGAAGGGATTGACTGGCAGGCCGCTTATAATGCCGCCAATGCCGCCGGTGGGTATTTGGCGACGATAACCTCTCAGGCCGAGAATGATTTTGTTTATAGTCTGGCCAGCATTAATACGGCGTTTTGGACGCCGGGCCGCGGGGAAACAAGTATTGGTCCATGGCTGGGAGGCTTTCAACCCGATGGCAGCCCGGAACCGGATGGCAACTGGCAATGGGTAACCGGTGTAGTCTAATTAAGTTCACAATCTATATTTTGATTAGCATAGTGACGATAACCATTTCATAAAAGAATTGAATATTTTAAAAAAGGAAGCAGGATTATGAAAAGATTAATTATATATTGTGCAATTCTAACTTCTATTTTGGTGAATATTTCAGAAGCGGATTTCATATTAAGTGAGAACGATTTTTTAATTGTAAATTCGTTTCACAGAAAAGGATCATTGTGGGATTCAAGTAAGGTTGATATTATTGCTGGCGGGAAAGTTGGTGATGGCACTTCTGGAAGTGGCCTATATTCCTATAATATCAGCACGGTTAATATTGTTGGTGGTTATGTCGGCGGGCTTAGTGCTCTTGATGATTCAATAATAAATCTAATTGAAGGCGGTGTATCTTCTTTGTTCCCAGAAGAAAACAGTATAGTTAACATTTATGGTGGTAATGTGTCATCACTTGGAATGCACGGCCACAAATTGAATATTTCTGGTGGCATAGTTACTTATTTGAGTGTTTTTTCTGATGGTATTGTAGATATATCTGGCGGCACAATTTCTAACCATATCACAACCTACAATGCCAGTACTGTGTATATCTCAGGTGGATCTGTGTCATCATTAAATGCCAACGATTCCAGTACTATTATATTTAGTGGCTATGACTTTCATGCAACAAATGGACTTAGTATTATTGGTAATGAAGTCATTGGTATTGGGATATTATCAGGTAAATGGTCTAATGGCACGGCGTGGTCCATACCAATTATTACAAATAACACTGAAGCTACTATTTTTGTTCCCGAACCCTGCACCTTGGCTTTACTGGCTATCGGCGGTTTTGGATTGCGTAAAAGTTTTAAATGTAATAGTATTAGCATATTATAAAGGAGTTAAGCCATGCAACTATTTGACAATCTTGATGAAGAAGTATTGGACGATATAATTATTAATCAAAAGAATGTCTCAATAAAGATATCTGATGAGGTTACTGGATTTTCAAAAAATATACCCCATGTTGATTTTGGGCCCGGAGAGGAAATTCCACCATTAAAAGTATATCTAACGAAAGATAATGTATCACTCATACGCGCACTTTCAGCAACAGATATCAAGGGAAAATATATCAGATTTTATATTACAGTTTATGCCTTGAATGGAAAGATTATTTTTAAGAAACATGACGATAAATATTATGAAGCAGAAGTGAAATGGTTGAATTCGTGATAATTATCAAGATTAGCTGATTCGCATTTTGAATTGCCTTGCCAGAATGCTTATTGTTTTTGTTTCGCTTGCGGAAATGTTAAGCCGATTTCTTATGAAAGGAGCGTGCATCATGCAAAACACTTTATCACATATTTGTATATATCTTGGGGGGACCATTATAAGGGTGTCTGGTGACTAAACTTTAAGACGAATATGATGAATATTTGTTGAAGTGCGCGAAACATAAAACATTATTTTTGCAGGACAATGAATTGATGATAATGGTCCTAGAGAGGTTCGATTCCTCTCGCCCTTTTCTTTTTGCTTAAATATATGATGATTTTTTCGTGGCCTTCCTGTCCTTCGTGGTGAAAAATAAGTAGCATGAAGTAAGAAGTTAGGAGAAAACAAGTTGCAGGGCGACCGACTTCGTTTGCAACTACGCCTTGTTCTGCGACATTTATAAAGAAGGTTTATCCCGCCCGAACATCGTCGTCTTGCGGTTTCTTTTAATACAGATGTTCACCACGAAGGCACGAAGAAGCACGAAGGAAAGGCAAAAGGAATTATTGATTTAAATCTGCGTTAATCTGCGGATAAAGTTCTTTAATTAGTGTCGATTCGTGTTCCGTCTTCGTCCACCTGAAGCAGACTAAGGAATTTTTGAATTTTTAAATTTCCCAATTTGAATTTGTTTAGAAATTAGGGTTTAGATATTAGGATTTTTTTCGTCTGTTTCGTGTGTTTCGTGGTAGGAAAGTAAGTTTATTGGCGGCGGCGGATGCGTATAATGGCGGTCAAGGATAAGTTTATTGGCGGGGGAAGATAAGTTTATGCGGCGGGCGGGGCAAGGGGAGCGGGGCAGGCCGGGCCGGACAAGGTTTATTGTTTCGCCATGCGCATCTTTACCGTCAGAATCTTGGGTGAGAAGGTCATGTCACTTGGAATCTTGGGCGAGACGCCCAAGCCACTTCGAATCACAAGCGAGGACGCTTGTGCT
>CAZRMG010000427.1:0-2979 GCA_964601095.1 uncultured Melioribacteraceae bacterium
CCGCAAACTGCTTATAAGTAGGAAGATTACCGGAAAGAAGAGTTTCCGCATCAATCGGAATACCGACTTTAAGATACTGAAACCCGGAATCATAATCATACTTATCAATAGCCCGCTTAACCCTTTCGCGAGTAATATCCTTACAAATATTCTTCTTAGGTTCAGCATCAGTTGCTTCCGTCATCTGAATAAGAATACACTTCCGATTACCCAAATCATCTTTATTCAAATCCATAACCGCGTGCATTGTAGTGCCAGAACCGGCGAATGAATCAAGAATGATAGAATCTTTTTTATTACCTTCTATAAAATTAATAATTCTCTTAACTAAATCAATTGATTTCGGATTATCAAAAATTTTTTTTCCAAATATTGCTTTTAATTGACTACTACCATTAGGTTTTAAATCACTCCAATGTGTACTAGCAAGTTTACTGTCGGATGGTGAAATATAATGTTCAGGTTTCCCCGTTGACGATAAACGCAAAAAATCAATTTCATCACCATTTTCTGATACATAATTTTTATACCATGAATCAATTTCTTCTTGAGTTATTGTTTTGGAATCTTTATTTAATTCAGCTAACATTTGATTATAATTATCAATTGCAACAAAACTTCTTTGTTTACCCCAACGCCACTGACCTGTTTCAGGTATAATACCAAAAAGTTCATACCTCATAGTAGGTCTATCTGTACCTCGCCAATGATTATTCCAACCGCCATCTTTGCCATTTTCAAGTTCAATTTCGAATTTATCGAATTTGAAATTTTCATTTTTTGTATAAATTACAACATATTCACAACCATAATTAAGACGATCAACTGTCTCAAATTGAGCTTGAACACTTTTAATACCACGACGAATTATAGCAACATTACGAAAGTTCTTTTCACCGAAAATTTCATCCATAATTTGAAGTAAAGATTTTAATTCATTATCATCAATCGAAATACAAATAGCACCATCATCCGAAAGAAGATCTCGTAAAAGTTTTAAACGAGGAGTCATCATGCATAGCCATTTATCATGACGAGTTAAGTCATCTCTATTGACTTCTTTACCTAACCATTCTTGTATAATTGGACTATTAACATTGTCATTATAAACCCAACCTTTATTAGGACCAGTATCATTCCCTGTATTATACGGCGGATCTATATAAATGCATTTTATCTTTCCTGTGTATTGCGGAAGCAGAGCTTTCAACGCAAGGAGATTATCACCTTCAATAATAAGATTGCCGGTCGCTGAACCTGCCGAAGCGTCCGGCTGAAAGTGAAGTTTCTCAACTTCATCGAGTGTATGATACGGTATCGAAAGGTGATGATTCCAGATTATATTTTTGCCTTTGAATTGCAGTGTCGGCATTGGATGCTCCTGTTTTATTATGTCTCTAATTTGTTACTTTAAAAAGAGATTTGGGGAATGCAAGAAGTTTTTTGTAGGGGAGTAGTCCAGTTCTTTTAACTCTGATTTTGATAGTATTGACAAATAATTATTACCTAAATTTTTTAAATGATTTTTCAAGATTTGAAAAAGCATTATTTAAATTTTTTACACCCTTTCGCGCTGAATGATTTTCATCAACTAAAGCTATTGTCTGACCGCAGGCACACTTTACATGCTTACCTTTTGAAACATCATTTAAAGAAACACTTTGTTTCTTTTTGCAAACCGGGCAGTTGATATCAAACTTAACTGTACCAATATCCATTATTATTCACCTCATCTTTTAATATTTAAATAATTTTATTATGTCTCATCTGCCAGCACCAGTTGGCGGCCATAATCCTTCTTCCTCAACCCGCCGTCTGATTACATCTTCAGAAACACCAAAAGGCTTACAAAGCAGCGGAGTTGCTCTTTCAAGAACATAGTCAGGATTAACCGAAAGAAGATGAATTCCATTATTTTCTTCAAGCATATTTGAGATATTATTAACTTCTTCAACGAGCCTTTCTCTTGGAACTAATAATCTACCGGCAAACTGATTTGCCTGATATTCAAATGACCTATATTCTTTTTCCGGAAAATTTGTTATGAAGTTATAATATTCCCGAGGTTCACCAATGTTTAAATTGTTATCACTGTAAAGATATTCGTGAAGAATATAATGCCCCAGTTCATGAGCTATGGAAAAACGCAATCTGCTGTCATAGCGTTCATCATTATATCTTGAATTATCAATTACTATACCGGAAAAATCACTTTTCAAATATGCATCTATTCCACAAATTTCAGAAAGACCGGACAAAGGGATTATCTCAAGCCCAATTTTAGATTCTACAATATATTCAATATCTACCGGAGTTTCTCCATAACTCCAGTGAGCTTTAACAAGCTCATCCGCCTTGTTCCATATTTCATTTTTAAGAAGAAACCTGCATTTAATATTTGAAAAGTCTGTCACCTGTATTAGCCCTCCTTCCTGATTATATCAATTAGTTTTTCAATCTCACCCGGTTTAGGTTTGATACTTCCAACAGTTCTGAAAAAAGCCGGAAGAGATTTTAATATCTCTTTATCTGACATTAAATAATCCGGTATTCTGCCTGCATCTATCCGTGCCATATCGAAAAATTGATTCCATTCATCACTATCTTTCTGAATTTGAAGAACCATTGCAATCTTAGTAAGTTTGGTTTCATCCTGCGGAGCAGATGCAGCACCTCTTTCAATTTTACTCCAGTTACTCGGATCTTCACCGATCTCCCGGGCAAACTGCCTGAGGGAAATTTTCATTAATAATCTTTTTTCTTTAACAAGCTCTCCAAACATAAAATACCTCCTGTAGATTAATGGCTCTTTTTATATGTGTGGTAAATATAACACCACACACTATATATCGTCAAGAAATTTTTAAAATTAATTATTTAATAAAAGAGGGGAACAATATTGTATGCTAACCGTTGCATAAACACACCAAATCAAACCAGAAATGAAACCCGCCCTGTTAGTCAGCAGATTTATCTTCT
>CAZRMG010000428.1:0-2978 GCA_964601095.1 uncultured Melioribacteraceae bacterium
TCGAGCATTCTTTTCAAAAGAGCCCGGAATTTAGGATCGTCCTCTACAATAAGAGTTCGTTTTAATAACATAATAATCGTAAAAATAGATTAATAAAAACCCCCTTTATTATCGGAAAAAATTTAAAATGTTTAATAAATACCTTCAAAATTAATGATAAAGATAGAAATTTGGCACAGATTCCTATTTAAATTTCTATCATCTGTATATTAAGCTTGATCCAACCGGCTAATGATAATAAGATTCTGATGATTGTTGATATCTTTTCCTTCGCCTGTAAATAAAAAGTCGATTCTACTTTTGTAAAACTCTGTTATTTTGCCGCGAACCATTTTTAAAGTGCTGTTTATAAATTTATTCTGCTCGGAAAACGGTTCTCCGATAATAGCAGTTGCCGCCGGAATCCATCTTTCCGGAAATTGACCGCCGAATTCACCGCCGGATTTGAATTTATTGATATCATTTTCAATCAACTTAAGTGCGGCTTTTTGTCCATCAATTTCATAATGCGAAAGATTTTTTTCTTTTAACCAGGCAAGTATGTTTTCTTTGTTTGGAACTATAAGTGCAACAGTGTAAGGCGATTGATTAT
This sequence comes from uncultured Melioribacteraceae bacterium, assembly GCA_964601095.1. GTDB lineage: Bacteria > Bacteroidota > Ignavibacteria > Ignavibacteriales > Melioribacteraceae > JAEWUC01. The sequence goes on from CAZRMG010000428.1 coordinate 593, forward strand.
TATAAAGCATCACCTGGTCTATAAAAGGCGAATGCTCGATAATCGCTTCTTCAATTCCTTCGGGGCTATATTTCTCGCCGTCGCTGCTAATCAATAAACTTTTGAATCTGCCGAGTACATATAGAAAACCGTCATTATCCAAATAGCCCATATCGCCCGTATAGAGCCAGCCGTTTTTAATTGCTTCTTTTGTTGCTTGTTCGTTCTTCCAATAACCCGCCATTACATTTTCACCGCGAATAACAATCTCGCCTTTTTCACCGATTGGCAGATCATTACCGTCGTTATCACAGATTTTTATATCAAGATTTTTAACAATATAACCTGATGAACCAAGTTTGTGTTTTTCCGGCATGTTTGCCGATATTACAGGCGCAGCTTCAGTTAACCCGTAACCTTGAAACATTGGTATTCCTATCGCGTAAAAAAATCTTTGCAATTCAATATCGAGCAGTGCACCGCCGCCGACAAAAAATTCCAAACGCCCGCCGAAGTTTTCGCGTATCTTTTTGAATATTATTTTATCGTAAAACATGTACAAAGGTTTTAGAAATATTTTTTTCCCTTTACCTTTATTCCAACCTTCGCCGTTGTATTCATATGCAACTTTGAGCGCCTTGTTGAATAATTTCTCGACGGTTTTTCCTTTCTCAGCAATTCCTTTTTCGATATTCTTCCTGAAGTTTTTAGCGAGTGCTGGAACGCTTAATAGAAATGTGGGTTTTGTTTCTTTTATATTCCTACCGACGTTCTTCAATGTTTCAAGAGCAGTTTTACCAAGTTGAACCGAAGCCATGCTCGCGCCGTTGCTGATCAAAGTATAAATTCCCGCTGTGTGAGCAAATGCATGATCCCATGGCAATATGAGCAAAGAACAATACCACTCCGGCACATGCAAAAGTGAAGATGATTGTTCAACATTCGCGGTATAATTCCTATGGGTTAATATTATTCCTTTAGGATCTGCAGTAGTACCGGAAGTATAACAAATATTTGCATAATCACTTTCCATTATGCATTGCCAGGTTTCTTCAAGTTTACCTTTATTATCTAACAGATACTTTTTTCCTTCTTCAATCAGTTCATCAATAAAGATTTCATCGCGTTCGAACGAATCCATTTTATCCAACACAATAATTCTTTCAAGATCGGGGAGATCATTTTTAACTTTCCTAATTTTTAACGCTTGGGCTTGAGAAGCAAAAACAATTCTGCAGCCCGAATGTGATAATCTGAATTTAAGATCTGTAAATTCCTCAATCTTTGTAGATATAGGAACATTAATAGCGCCCGTGTACAGAATTCCCAACTCCGAAGCCACCCAGTATTTTCTTCCTTCCGATATTAAAGCAATGCGATCGCCTTTTTTAATACCGCGTTTTAATAATCCCCCGGCAATATCATAAACAATTTTTCGCATATCGCTATATGTAGTACCGATATATTTATCGTCCGGTTTTTCCCACATAATAATATTTTTAGAATATTTTTCTACGCTTTCTTCAAAAAGCCAAGGAAGAGTTTTCTGTTTCAATTTGAGTTCCCCTCTTTAGTGAAATTATAGGAATAAAATACACCGCCGTCTAATTTAATCAACGGCAGCGATTATTAAAATAATTTTTATCGAAAGTATATTTGGAAGGAAATTAAAAATTAATGCGTGTAATTCTAATTCGTGAAAATAGTGTACATATTCTTCTTAAAAATTTTATCTACCCTATCCCATAATTGCATTACCAATTCGGTTTTAACTATATAATCGTTAACGCCAAGTTCAATTACTTTTTGAACAATTTGGCGTTCGCTAAAGTTGGAGAGAATTATTATATATGTTTCAGGATCGGTTTTGCGTACTTTATTAACGAAATCCACTCCGTTCATGACCGGCATATCTATATCGCAGAAGATTAATTTGGGTTTTTCCTCTTCGTATATTTTATATCCTTCAACACCGTTCTCGGCTTCAAGAATCATAGCATGAACTCTTTTTTCCAAAAGCCGGCGGAACATAACACGCAAACGTTTATCGTCTTCAATTACAAGTATTTTCTTCATTTTTTTCCCGTATTCTATACAATTATCGAAAATTTTACGGGTAAATTTAGCTTTCTTATAATGTAATAATCAAAAATAAAATTTGAAGCCGCACCTTAACATAACGCCGTCCATATCAAAACTTCTTTCGAATATTCTTGTTCGTCCTGTATTTCTATCCTCAACTTCATATTCCCAGCTTGGTTTGGAACCGTGGTATGTGAGTTCTGCAAATACATCGGAATGGTCGCCCAATTCATACAATACTCCCCCACCGAGCCGCCATGCGAAATCGAAAGCACCCTGGAATTCGTCGTCTTCCGGGCGTTCGTAATTTCTATAAAAAATTAAA
>CAZRMG010000429.1:0-2412 GCA_964601095.1 uncultured Melioribacteraceae bacterium
TTTTCAAAATTTTCATCAGAAGTTTAATGAAAAGAAATTTGAATACAACCCGATTGAAATTTCATCAAAATCGAATCTACGACTCTTTGGTTGGAAATTATTCCTATACCTTGCAAAGAATGTAAATGCATTTTGAACTTTAAAAAGCCCGAAAGTTAATTCCATACTAATGCCGTTATAACCTTTAAAGTCTGAGAAAAAATTAATTCCCGGCGAAATATATTCAATAAGCCCGGTTTGAATAATATGCTTATAACCGGTTCTAATAAAATTTTTCTTATCAGCATTAAATATATGTGCGTACTCAACTCCAAAATAACCCCAAGGATAATTATAACCTGAAGAATAAAACGAGAACAGAGGAATTTCCTTTGTAAGACTGAAGTAATTATTTCCATTCATATAAACTACAGTTGGCGAAGGCAATCCGAAAATAATACCGCCGAAGCAGCAGACTTGCAGCATTCCAAGATCGCGGTCGGATTCTATAATTAAATTTTGCGGGATTTCAACTTCGTATAATTGACTTTGCGATTCACCGTTGTTCGAATCATACACATATATTTTATATCGGATTGCTTTGGATTTGTCTGCAAACGAATTTACATCTATTTCTATTTTATGATTATCTGTAAATTCTTTTTCTACTTGAAATTCAGAATGATCCATAATCTTAATTATCGAAGTACATATATCGCTTGTAAAGAATGACACAACCAATTTGTGCGGAGTTTCTGGAGTTATGTAAGAATCTATCAAGTAAATCTCGATATTTCCTGATGCTAAAGAATCTACCTGTGCATAGACCGGGAATGCAAAAAACAAAATTATGTATGTAATTAAAAGTAATTTTTTCATTCAATTTGTTTTGATATTTCCTTGTCTAAATTAAAACTTTTTAGCTAAAGAATTACGACTTATTTCTTAATAAATTTTGTCTTTTTCAAAAATGCTTCCAATCATTTTAAGTATATTTGTCAACAAAAAATTCAGTTATAAATTTAAAATATGGTGAAATGTGAAAATCTTGATATCAAACGACGACGGTATTGATTCTCCCGGAATCGCGGCACTTGCAAAAGAATTAAAAAAGATCGGCGAAGTAACGATTATCGCCCCGCGCTCGGAACAAAGCGCCGTGGGTCATGCAATTACAATGAAAATGCCTTTGCGGATTAACGAGTACTTTAAGAACGGTGATTTTTTCGGTTATGCGGTTGACGGTACTCCAGCCGATTGCATAAAAATAGGAATTAGAAATATTCTTCAAACCCGCCCTGATATTGTTATATCGGGAATTAACAACGGCTCCAACGCGGCGATTAATATAATTTATTCCGGCACAGTTTCGGCTGCTCGTGAAGCGGCAATTATGGATATACCTTCACTCGCGGTTTCCGTTACAAGTCACGACGCAAAAGAATATGATTATGCTGCACAAATTGCAGGAAAGTTGGCGCAGTTGGTTGTAAAAAACGGACTTGAAAAAGGTACTCTGCTAAACGTTAATGTTCCAAATCTTCCAAAAGAAGAAATTGCCGGTATTTTATTAACTCAACAGGGCAAATCTAAATGGGATGATATTTACGAAGAAAGACACGATCCTTACGGTAAAAAATATTATTGGCTTACAGGCAACTTGATGGAGACGGATAAAGATTTACTTTCTGATCAATTTGCTTTACGAAATAATTATGTTTCTGTAACTCCAATCCATTTTGATCTTACGGATTATAAAACTTACGAGACGATGAAAACTTGGGAAATAAATAATTTAATAAAGTAATCTTACTATGCGGCTTGAAGATTTAAGTATTTCAATTAACTCAAATATTTTTTTTGTAATTATTGCATTTATTATTCTATCCGTATATTCTTTTTATGTATATAAATTCACAATTCCGCAGGTATCGCAACTTCAAAAATATTTTCTAATATCTATTAGAATTATTTCTCTTATCCTTATTTTTATTACAATTTTTGAACCGATCTTAAATTTAAGATCTCATGATGAGATAGAGCCGGTTACATATTTATTTATCGATAACTCGAATTCTATAGTTTCAAAAGACAGCGTTCAACGAAGTGAAAGAGTAAAAAATATATTAACCGAATTAAGAACCTCCAACATTAAAATAAAACCGTTTCTCTTTTCGAGTAAAGTAAATTCGTTTAATGCCGATAGCTCGGAGGCAATTAATTTTAAGGGTTATTCAACCAATTTTAATAACCTAATTTCGGAATTAAAAAACAGCGAAGAAAATATCAGTTCTGCTGTAATAATAAGCGACGGAATCATTAATGACGGAAGTTCACCTGTTTACGATGCAGAAAAAATGGACTTCCCGGTATTTACTGTTGGCATCGGCGACACATCCAAATACCGTGACATTAAAATTTCCGATGTGATTT
>CAZRMG010000429.1:2422-2976 GCA_964601095.1 uncultured Melioribacteraceae bacterium
GATAATTCAGCAAAAGCCGTCTTTTTAGGCAGTCTTGGATTATCCCTCATTTGCTCAACACCATTTCTATATGCCTCCAATGACTTATTAATCACGTCATTGAATTCTTCTTGTTTCTTTTTAAGAGCATTTTCAACATGACTTATATTTATAGAAGAAGTTGGCTTAATTCCAGTTTCAGTCTTCCAGCGTTCATGATGTTGATTAATTTGGTTCTGATAACAGCAATACCCGCGTAACATTATTGGAAAATGAAAAACCGGTCTCGTCTAAAGACGTACAGTTAAATGCAAGTGGAACAAATAAAATTAACTTCGAGTATATCCCGCAAAAGAGCGGCGAAATTAAAATGACAATCAACGTTGCACCGCTGCCCAAAGAAGATAATTTTATTAATAATTCCAAATCCATTATTATTGATGTAATTAGGAATAAATTAAAAATAGGATTAATAGCAGGCAGCCCTTCGGCGGATTTATCCTCAATATCAAATGCATTAGAATCTGATAAGGATTTAGTAATCAAGAAATTAATTCATGTATCACCAAATAAAT
>CAZRMG010000430.1:0-2967 GCA_964601095.1 uncultured Melioribacteraceae bacterium
TGGAAACGATCTGGGAAACAGCGACACCTTCTTTGGTGATCTCACGATCGATCAGGAATGTCGGGATACCGGCATCTTTGGCTTTCTGAACTGCAGCGACAGTCGCATCAGCACCGGCATTATCCAAACTAATAGCCATGTTCGACATTGAAGTAAAGAAAGGACTTAATTTTACCGCTACAGGAATTTTAATATTCTTTTTAATTTCGGTTAAAACATTAACATACATTTTTTCAACATCTGCGCCGCTTATTTTCGCGTTTGCAGGAATGTAATAAACATTTAATTCGAGTGCGTCTGCACCGGCTTGTTCAATATTCTTTGCATATTGCACCCATCCGCCTGTGCTAATTCCGTTCAAACTTCCGATCACAGGAATGTTAACTGATTTTTTAAGATTAGCAATATGATCGAGATATTGATATGGTGTTAATTTGAATTCGTCCGGTTCGGGAAAATAATTCAATGCCTCGGCATAACTTTCGGCATGATATGATAAGTAATGATTCAACTCACCCGATTCGTGGTTAATTTGTTCTTCGAACAAAGAATAAACAACAACCGCAGCAGCGCCGGCGTCTTCCAACTTTTTAACCGTATCAATATTTTGCGATAACGGCGAAGCGGAAGGGACGATCGGGTTCTTCAACTTTAAGCCCATATATGTAGTTGATAAATCCATTGTAGCTCCTATTTATTTTTAAAATTTTGAGAAGCGAAGCTTCGAAAAATCTCCTACCTTATAAATAGGAGATTCTTCGCTTCGCTCAGAATTTTTAATTTTTCTTTTCTTCTTCGCCGTTATCAGACATTTTCATCTCGGCCATTTGCTCGTAGAATTTCCATTTCTTAAGAACTTCTTTTTGAGCTTCGGCAAGCAAAAATTTAGCTTGTTCCGGATGAGATTTTGTTAACATCTTATAACGTGTTTCATTATAAATATAGTCTTCAAGTTTAATCTTCGGAGCTTTAGAATCAAGTTTCAACGGGTTCTCGCCTTTCAACGCATTCATCGGGTTATACCTGAAGATCGGGAAATGCCCTGATTCGACAGCGGCTTTCTGGCATTCGAGTCCTTTAGCCATGTTGATGCCGTGAGCAATACAGTGACTGTATGCTATAATTAAAGAAGGTCCGTCATATGCTTCGGCTTCAAGGAAAGCGCGCAATGTTTGAACATCGTTTGCACCCATTGCAACTTTAGCAACATATACACTTCCGTAACTCATTGCCATCATTGCAAGATCTTTCTTAGCTGTTGTTTTGCCAGCTGCAGCAAATTTTGCAACCGCACCGAGCGATGTTGATTTTGACATCTGTCCGCCCGTGTTTGAATATACTTCGGTATCGAGAACGAGGATATTTACATTTTTACCCGAAGCAATAACGTGATCCAAACCGCCGTAACCGATATCGTATGCCCAGCCGTCGCCGCCGATAATCCAAACAGATTTTTTAACAAGATAATCAGCTGCTTCCAATAATTTTTCAGCATCTACGGATTTAATTCCTGCTAATTTCTTTTTCAACTCTTCGACTCTTTCACGCTGATCTTGAATACCTGCTTCATCTTTTTGATCTGCTGTTAAAATTAAATCGACAAATTCTTTTCCTAATTGTTCTTGTAATTTTACCAATAACTCTTTAGCAAATTGGTTTTGTTTATCAATCGATAAACGCATACCCATACCGAATTCAGCGTTGTCTTCAAATAAAGAGTTTGACCATGATGGTCCGCGTCCTTCTTTATTTTTAGCCCATGGAGTTGTAGGAAGGTTACCGCCGTAAATTGAAGAACATCCGGTAGCGTTTGCACAGATTGCCCTATCTCCGAATAATTGTGAAAGCAGTTTAATGTAAGGAGTTTCACCGCAGCCCGAACAAGCGCCGGAGAATTCGAATAACGGCTGCTGCAACTGCTGACTCTTTATTAATCCTGTATTAATTTTCTTTCTATCCATTTCAGGCAACGAGAGGAAGAAATCCCAGTTTACTCTTTCTTGTTCGCGGATAGGAATTTGCGGTGTCATATTCAAAGCTTTCAGTTTAGTTTCTTTTTTATTCTTAGCCGGACAAACTTCAACGCAAAGTTCACAGCCGGTACAATCTTCAACAGCAACTTGGATTGTATAAGCGTAACCTTCGGGGAATTCTTTTCCTTTTGCATCCATCGATTTAAATGTTGCCGGGGCATTTGCCAACAATGCTTTATCATAAGCTTTAATTCTTATCGAAGCATGAGGACATACCATCGCGCATTTTCCGCATTGAATACAAACTTCCGGATCCCAGCTTGGAACATCGAGAGCGATATTTCTTTTTTCCCATTGTGTTGTAGCTGATGGGAATGTACCGTCAACAGGCATTTCGCTTACTTTAACGTAATCGCCTTTGCCTTCCATAATTTTCGCAAGAGTAGTTTTTACATAATCGGGTGCTTTATCAGAAACTATCGGCGGCAATTCAATTGTACTAGTAGCTTTTGCATAATCTATCTTAAATAAATTTTCCAATGTTTGATCAACAGCTTCAAAGTTTTTCTTTACTATCTCTTCGCCTTTGGAACCGTATGTTTTCTTGATTGCTTTTTTGATCTGTTCAATCGCTTCGTCTTTAGGAAGAATGCCTGAAATTGCAAAGAAGCATGTCTGCATAATTGTATTAACGCGGCTTCCCATTCCTGTTTTATGAGCAACTGCATATCCGTCTATAACATAGAAATTTAATTTTTTAGCAATTATTTGTTCTTGTACTTTTTTCGGCAAATGATCCCATGTTTCATCTTTGCTGAATGGCGAGTTTAATAAGAATGTACCGCCTTCAACTATATGTTCGAGTACATTGAATTTTTCTAAAAGTCCAAATGTATGGCAGCCGACAAATTTAGCCGATTGAACCAGATAAGTTGAGTGAATAGGTTTTGGTCCGAATCTTAAGTGAGATACTGTTGTTGAGCCGGATTTTTTA
>CAZRMG010000431.1:0-2964 GCA_964601095.1 uncultured Melioribacteraceae bacterium
CGGCGAGGAGTTGAAAGTTTCTTATCGTGGAGTAGGAATTTTGAAAAAGGAAATTCCCGAGGATGTATTGTTTCATTCAAAATAAAAACTATTGAATTATTTATTAAAAGAAACGGTGACAAAAATGAATATTAGAATTTTAATGCTAGCATTACTCTTAATGCTTTCAACTTTATACGCAAAAGAATTTAAGTTTGATTCACCCAACAAAATGTTGGAAGTAAAAATCGTTGTTGATAAAAACGTTTCTTATTCCGTTTCGAAAAGCGGGTATAAAATTTTACTGCCTTCGCGAATATCGTTAACATTGAATGACGGAAGGGTACTTGGAGTAAATCCCAAATTAATAGATGAAAAGAACAGAACGGTTGATGAAATATTGAAGCCTTTTGTCAAACAGAAATTTGAAAAGATAAGAGATAATTACAATGAACTTGTTTTGACTTTCGAAGGAAATTACTCGCTTGTTTTTAGAGTTTATGATGACGGTGTTGCATACCGCTTCAGTACCGGTTTTGATGAAGATATAGTAATTAAATCAGAGCAGGTTGAATTCAACTTCGACAAAGATTATGACATTCTATTTCCCGAAGAAGAAAGTTTTATGTCTCACTCCGAGAGAATTTATCACCCGGTGAAATTAAGCGAAATAACAGGAAAAAGATTCTGCTCGCTGCCCACGCTTGTAAAATTAGATAACAATATAAAAGCTGTGATAACGGAAGCTGACCTCGAAGATTATTGTGGTTTGTATTTAACAGGGAATCAAAACAATCAATACAGTTTTACCGGATTATTTCCACAATTCCCTGCGAAAGATACGGTAAGAAATGATCGCGATGTTTATGTAACTGAAAGAAAAGACTATCTCGCCGAAACAAAAGGAAGTAGAAATTTCCCGTGGCGTGTAATTGTAGTTTCGGAAAAAGACGGTGACTTAATTGAAAGTACAATGATTTATAAACTTGCGAAACCTGCCGATCTCAAGATGGATTATTCATGGGTTAAACCGGGCAAGGTTGCCTGGGATTGGTGGAACTTCAACAATATTTACGGAGTTGATTTCAAAGCCGGTGTGAACACAGAAACTTATAAATACTACATCGATTTTGCATCGAAGTACGGTATAGAATATATAATACTCGATGAGGGCTGGTATAAACTCGGCAATTTATTGGATGTAAATCCCGATATCGATGTTGAAGAAATCATTAAATACGGCAAGCAAAAAAATGTAGATGTTATTTTATGGGTAATTTGGAAAACTCTTGATGATCAATTAAACGAGGCGCTCGATCAATTTGTAAAATGGGGAGCCGCGGGAATTAAAGTAGATTTTATGCAGCGCGATGATCAACCTATTGTGCAATATTACTATAAGATTGCAGATGAAGCAGCTAAAAGAAAATTGCTTGTTGATTTTCACGGCGCTTACAAACCAACGGGATTGTATAGAACTTACCCAAATGTAATTACGAGCGAGGGCGTAAAGGGTTTGGAAAATTCAAAATGGAGCGAAGAAGCAAACCCGTTAATGGCTGTTACTCTTCCTTTTACACGAATGCTTGCGGGACCAATGGATTACACTCCCGGCGCTATGATTAACTCATCCAAAGATGCGTTTCGCCCAATATTTACAACACCGATGAGTCAAGGCACGCGCTGCCATCAATTAGCGATGTATGTTGTATTCGAAAGTCCTTTGCAGATGCTCGCCGATAATCCTACAAATTATTACAAAGAACCCGAATGCATGGAATTCCTGGCGGATGTTCCGGCTGTTTGGGATTATACAAAAGTCCTTGATGCCGAAGTTGGTGAATATGTTTTAACTGCACGACGTAATGGGAATAAATGGTATGTAGGAGCGATGACTAATTGGACGCCACGCGATTTAACTGTTGATTTCTCTTTTCTGTCCGAAGGCGAATTTAAAATAAACATTTGGCAGGATGGAATTAATGCCGATAGAAACGCGGTTGATTACAAAAAGATTACGCAGACAATAAACAAGAATACAAAATTAAATATTCATCTCGCACCCGGCGGCGGATGGGCGGCGATATTGAGTGTAGAGTGATGAACGAAGTGTGCAGAGTTTAGATAATTCTTAACTCTGCATTCAATGAAAATAAAATATAGTTCTAATATAAAAACATGAAATTTCTTAAATAGTTAATGAATCAAAGATTTTTTTTCGTAATTTCGCATGCAATTTTTTAGCAGATGCGAATGATTCAAGAGATAAATCTTTTTTCTTGATTGTGACTGGATTAGATACATTAATTTCATTCAAATAATCTCTGCGATTTTTCTGTTACTGAACGTGGAAATTTTAGCTACTCTTAATTATTTCTAACGTAATACTTTTTTAAACCGCTGGTACATTATTTACTCCATTGGTTTGCTGAACAATAATGTAATAGGAGGCGGAACTTTGTACTTTTTGAAAACGGATGCGGCTGTCCGACAAAATATTTTTAGCGAGAAAACTTTATTTAAGATATAAGAATAACAGCAACTTATTCTATATCATAATAATCACTGTTGCGTTAAATTGGAGAACTATATGATGAAAAAAACAATTATCTCTTTACTCACACTTATTCTATTAACTTTTGGATGCGATAATAATGATTCAAATCCGACTGAAAATAATATGCTTAATGGTAAAACAATCACCGAAATCAGCGGAAATATTATTAACTGGGTTCACGGCACATCGTACATTGCTAAATACGGAATGTTCAGTTCATCATCCATTGACATAAATGGTAATTTTTCGATTACTGATTTGTTCGCTCCATATGATAATCAACTTTCAAATATTACTTATCTTTATAATGACTACACAACACAACCTGCTTTATCAGACCAGGCAGCTAATTTTTTTCTTGTAACTGACTTGGGAATAGCAAAAGCAACCGATCCGCAAAATGAAGTTGGATTTGTTCAAAATAGAAG
>CAZRMG010000432.1:0-2953 GCA_964601095.1 uncultured Melioribacteraceae bacterium
TGCCTTGCCGATACCGCGCGACCCGCCTGTAATTAAAGCAACTTTGTTTGAAAGATCAATCATATTCAATATCTCACTTTATATAAAAATAATCCTTTTGAAGGAACGGACTCTTCTGCCTCCGCCCTGTCTTTTTTATTTAGCAATTCTTCAAAATAATTTTTACTAAGATAGTTTTCGGCAGCATAAATCAGTGTGCCGAGAATTGTACGAACCATGCCGTGCAAAAACCTGTTAGCCGTTATGTAAAATATAGTTTTATCGCGTGTTCTCCGCCAATGAATTTCGGTAATTGTACATTTTTTTTCATCTAACTCAACATTCTTTTTTGATAAAGATGTAAAGTCGTGTTCGCCCAATAAATATATGCTTGTTCTGTTAAGCAAATCAATATTAATTTTATTTACTGACGGCATTAATAAAGAATATTTGTCGAAGAACGGAGATTTGTTATGAGAGAACAGGTAAATATAACTTCTGCTTCTTGCATCAAACCGTGCATGAAAATCTTCGTCGACGCTTTCTAAATTTTTAATAGAAATATCCTTTGGTAAAATTGCATTCAGAGAATATTGAAATTTCCTTTCGTCAATTTCTTTTGCGGTTCTAAAATTTGCTACTTGACCTAATGCGTGGACACCGGCATCTGTTCTTCCCGATCCAATCAGGTTAACATTTTCTTTTAATATTACCTCAATGGCATCAATAATTTTTTGCTGCACCGTGTCTGCGTTTTTTTGAATCTGCCAACCTGCGTAGTTTGTGCCGTCGTATTCAATTGTAAGTTTGTAATTATTCAATCGCGGTTCATTTTGTGCAATGCAAATTTATGAAAAATATTTAAGGGATTTTTAAGAAATGAAATGGGCGCAGAAATTATCCGCGCCCGCTTTGCTTAGAATGCTTTTATCAAATTTAGATTTATTGAAGACGGCAGTGTAGTAGATTGTTTATATGAAAAATAATAACCGATTTCGGTTTGCAAATTTAAATTTTTATTATGAGCAGAAACCAAACGCACAGCGTTGATGGCGCTTATTAACCTATTCAAAACCAATGCGCCGACGGCAAACCTTACGTTTGTATAAGCAGCTTCAGAAGATGTCCACATACTTCTATATTCCTTGCGGTCATTATCGTTTTGCCATTTCCAATAAAATGAAGGACTATTATAAGTCTTAACAAAATCCCTATTGAATTCCTGTACTTTGTTGTAGTCTTCAACGCTCATATATGTGCCGAGATTTGCAAAATAATCGTCTTCTTTGCCGCTGATATCTACTCCAGCTTTCGACTGTGCGAATGCTTTGTAATTATCTTCCTTCCAATTTCCGTAAGAAGTAAAACCTGCAAATCCTCCCCACAATACACCGTCGGCAATTGTAAAATATTTTCCGCTGCTGTAATCGCCGGCGTAAAGTTCGCCCATACCGGGTAAAATCATGGAGAATAAAATTGCTAGACCCGGATTTTTCTTTGAAGCAGTATTAGGTAAAACCGATTCTTGATATTGGATGCCGGATGCCGAAGTCAATGAGTTTGATAATTCGGAAACTTCGTACCGAAGTTGTACAATACTTTTAGGTTCCTCTATTTGAGCAAAGACAACTGATGAGACAAAAAGAAATAAAATTATTTTTTTCATTTTCAATCCGCGTGGATGTTGATATTATCGTTAACTAACATTAATTCACCGGTAGCTAAGTTATCATCAACCTCCTTAATTTTTATTTTCGCGAACTGATTTATTAATTTTTCATCAAAAGGAAATTTTACGCGTACGTAATTTGAGGAAAATCCTTTCATAAATCCATTCAAATTTTCGGTCTCAAATAAAACGGGCAATTCTTTTCCAATCATGTTACGGAAAAATTCGTTGCGCTTCTTTTCGCTTAAAATACGAAGCATGCTGTTTCGTCTTTTTCTTTCTGTGATTTCTACATGTCCCGGCATTTCAATTGCTTTTGTCTCAGGGCGCTCGGAATAAGTAAAAACATGCAAGTAAGAAATGGGCAACTCTTTTAAGAAATTATATGTATCAAGGAAATCATCTTCCGTCTCGCCCGGGAAACCAACAATTACATCAACACCGATTCCAACGTTTTTAATTCTTTTATTCAACTTTAATATTAGATTTTTATAATCATCCGTTTTGTAACGTCGCTGCATAAGTCTTAAAATCTTTGCACTTCCGCTTTGTAAAGGGATATGAAAATGATTACACATTCTTTTATCACCCGCTACAAGATCAAGTATTTCATCTGTCAACAAATTTGGTTCGATTGAACTTATTCTTAAACGATAATCTCCTTCAACTTTCAAAATCATTTTCAGAAGATTATACAAATCAATTTTTTCGTACTCTTGATCTTCTTTTCGATCAAGAATACGATCATGATCAAGAGCCTGCCCAGCAGGTAAGCGGGCAAAACTTAATGTACTATAATAATCTCCAACGTTCACACCGGTGAGGATAATTTCTTTATATCCGGCTTTAAGTAGTTCTTTAAATTCTTTTACAACATCTTCAGGATTAGCACTCCGGCTTTTACCGCGCGCTAATGGAATAGTACAGTACGAACACGTATAATCGCAGCCGTCCTGGATTTTAAAAAATGCCCGCGTTCTATCGTCGGCATCGCTTGAGTATGAAGAATGAAACGAACTTAATTCCTCCGTAGGCGAAACATGAATACACGATAATTCTTTCTTTTCAAAATCATTTATGTAATCGAACAATTTGAATTTTTCATTACTGCCGAGTACTAAATCAACACCATTGATTTTAGCAATTTCATCAGCGCGGAGTTGAGCGTAACATCCCGTTACAACAACATAGGCATTTGGATTATTGCGTAATGCCCGACGTACAATATTACGGCAATCTTTTTCGGCGTTCTCGGTAACTGTGCATGTGTTAATAACATAAACATCAGCTTTGGATTCGTAATCG
>CAZRMG010000433.1:0-2946 GCA_964601095.1 uncultured Melioribacteraceae bacterium
GGGACCGGCTGGAATAAAAATTTCCAAATCTTTTTGTCGTCCTTCGTTTTCTTCATTCAACATTTGTTCATAAGCAGAAATTCGTGCTTTGGATTTTGCGTGGCGTGCGCGCGGAGCCATACGCACCCATTCCAATTCGCGCTGTAAAGTTTTTTGTCGTTCCGTTTCCTTCTTTTCTTCCAGAAGTAATCGCTCTTGTTTTTGTTCAAGCCAGGATGAATAATTTCCTTTCCACGGAATTCCTTGTCCACGGTCGAGTTCTAAAATCCAACCGGCAACATTATCAAGGAAATACCTGTCGTGTGTAACAGCTATTACAGTTCCGGGATAACGGTTTAATTCAGCTTCAAGCCAAAGAACAGTTTCTGCATCAAGATGGTTTGTTGGTTCATCGAGCAATAGAATATCAGGTTTTTTTAGAAGAAGTCTGCACAATGCAACGCGCCGTTTTTCACCGCCGGATAAAACTTTAATTAGTGTATCGGGCGGGGGACAATTTAAAACATCCATCGCAAGTTCAAGTTTGGAATCAATGTCCCAAGCATCGAGATGATCTAGTTTTTCCTGAACTTTACCCTGGCGTTCGAGTAAATCAGTCATTTCATCGTCGCTCATTGGTTCGGCAAATTTAGCATTGATTTCATCGTACTCTTTCAGCGTATCTACAATTTCTTGAACGCCTTCCTGAACAATTTCTTTAACGGTTTTGGTTTCGTCAAGCTGTGGTTCCTGTTCTTGTATGCCGACAGTAAAACCGGGGGAGATAGCTGTTTCTCCGTTGAAATCTTTATCCTGCCCCGAAAGAATTCTTAGCAAAGAACTTTTACCGGAACCGTTCAAACCGAGCACACCGATTTTTGCCCCGTAGAAATATGAAAGATAAATATCTTTTAATACCGCTTTTTGATCGTAGAACTTACTCACCCCGATCATTGAATAAATTATTTTATTTGGTTCGTTAGCCATTTTATTTCCGCATTTTTATATATATCTAGTATTAATTAACATTTTTACACGCAGACGCGATATATCGCGTCTCTACAAATTTTTCAATGCTTTCGCGTTTTCCATAATCAATTTATATGCATATCCGTAGCCGAAATCTTTGTCGGCGGCAATTTTGCCTTCGAATGTAACAACATCACCAAGATTTGCGAGATCGTTTGTTGTGATTGTTAAATCAAAATTTTCGCCGCTGTTTGTACCGTCCTGAATATGAATCCAATTTTTATCCATGATTCCGGTATTAATTTTAATGACTTTTCCGCGTACTTTAACTGTTTTACCGTTATAAGAATTTATGTTAGAATAAAGTTGAGCTATTGTAACTCCGCCTTTAATTGGTTCAAGAGAAATATTTTCTTTTTCGATGACCGGTTTTTGCGGTTGTGTCATCGAACCAACGCCAAGTTTTTGTTCAAGATTATCAACGAAGTAAATTGTTTCGAAAGTTTTACTAAGCTCACTGCTTGCAAAATTTTTCATTTCCATTGCGCGGTCGTAAGTTAAAACTTGCCCAACATCAAAATTCCCTTTTGTAACAGCCATCCAATATTCTTTATCATCCTCTTTAACGCGAAGATAAGAATATGATGTAACTTGAATAACTTCTTCAACAGTTACTGTGTGAGCTGCTGTTTGTTTTCCGGCAGCTGTATTTTGTTGTTTGTTATCCTCGTCTTTACTGCAAGCGGAGAAAATCAAGAAAGGTATTATCAATAAAACTATGTATTTGTAACGCATTTTTATCCTTAAGTATTGTTGAAAATTATGATGCAAATATAATCAAAACGTGGTTGTGTTTTTTTATTAATCGAACACGGATTTATTAAGATCGTTTATGATTAATCATGATGATTCATAAACAATCATATAAAATCAGCGTTCCATTGCTCTTTATTAGTTACACACATCGCAATTGCCGCATGGTTTTTCACCGGGGAAACCGAAATAATCGGAAATATAAACACGACGGCATTCAACAGATTTAAAATAATTCACGACGGAAAGGAGTTTCTTGTTATCGTTCATCAATTTTTCTTTTAGATACTTGTCATCGTGAAGTTCATGCGGGAGTTCATCAATGATTTTCAAATCTTTTGTTTCAACCGAACCATCCGTAACACCGTAGCGGTCAAGCATAGCAAGAACGGTTTCAACGCGGAAATCGCTTTTATCTTTAAAGCTCATTTGCTCACGCAGGTAGTCAGTTCCTTCGGAATTTACTGCTTCAATATTATTTCTCAACAAATCATACATTCGCGAATAGTAGTTGGCGTCTGGATTCGCCCATTTAATAAATTCCATTTGAGTGTACAAATCCTGTTGATTATAAAGCAGGGTGCAAACTGAATCTTTCCCATCGCGGCCCGCACGCCCGATTTCTTGATAGTAAGATTCTATAGAAGACGGCACTTCGGCATGAACAACAAAACGAATATCCGGTTTGTCTATTCCCATTCCGAAAGCATTTGTCGCGAGAATTAAATCTTGTTTGCCCGAAAGAAAATCGCTTTGAACCTGCTTGCGCTTTTGCGGTTCAAGTTTGCCGTGATAAACACCGTGTTTGTAACCCTTATCCCGTAAAATTTGTGAATAATATTCAAGCTTTTTAATCAATGCGAAATAAATAATTCCCGAACCTTTGTAATTATCCAGAATATTGTAAAGGGCTTTTAGAGTTTCTTGTTCGTCGTAAACATCAACAGTTTCGAGTCGAAGATTCGGTCGTTCAATTCCTTCATGGAAAATTTTTATTTCGTTTTTAGTTAAACCGAGTTCTGTAATAATATCTTTCTGAACTTCCGGTGTTGCGGTTGCTGTGAGCGCGATCGTCAAAGGATTATTTATGATTTGTCTGAACTCTGCAATGCGTGAGTAATCGGGGCGGAAATCGTGGCCCCATTCAGAGATGCAATGCGCTTCATCGACTGCAAGCAAAGATAT
>CAZRMG010000434.1:0-2943 GCA_964601095.1 uncultured Melioribacteraceae bacterium
CTATGGACGCTTCAAATATGCTAAAGCCGGCTCTTGCCCGCGGCGAACTGCAATGCATAGGCGCTACTACTTTTGACGAATATCGCAAATATATAGAAACCGACGCCGCCTTTGAGCGCCGTTTCCAGCCTATAACGGCCGAACCTAATACGGTGGAAGAAACAATTGAAATCTTAAAAGGCCTCAAGGGAAATTATGAAAAGCATCATAATGTTAAATTTACCGATGAAGCTTTAATTGCGGCGGCAAATATAGGTAGAAATTGTGTTGGCATCGAACTTAATAAAAAATATTTCAACACATCGGTTCAGCGAATTAAAAGCGGCAAATACAAAAACAATGTTATTCCCATAAACGGCAATTCCCATAATCTTATTAAAATTTTGGGTGAGAACAGTCTAACAAAAATTAAATTTGATTATGTTATAACATCACCGCCGTATTGGAATCAGCTTAGAAAAAATTCAATCCGTCAAAAAGATAGAAAAGAAAAAGGACTGGATACACAGTATTCTCAAAACAAAAACGATTTGGGGAATATTGTTAAGTATGATGAATTTTTGGAAGAGCAGGCAAAAATATTTGATTGTGTTTACGAAGTTGTTAAACCCGGGGCATACTTAACAATTATAACGAACAATGTTTATTCCAACGGAAAACTTTTCCCCTTGGCTTTTGATACTGCTTCATATTTAACAAAACGGGAAAGCAAAAGCTGGGTTTTAAAAGATGAAAAAATCTGGCTTCAAGACGATAAAAGACTTATTGCATTGGGTGTTAATAGTGCGTGGGTTGGAAACCGGCATCATCAATACTGTTTAATTTTTAGAAAAGAAGAAAATGATTGAAACTACATTAACAGTAAGTGAAATTACTAATCTTATAAAACTTACTCTCGAGGAAGGATTTTCAGAGATAAATATAGTTGGCGAGATTTCGAATTTTAAAGCGCATGTTTCGGGGCATTGGTATTTCACATTAAAAGATTCCGGTGCACAGATTAGCTGTACAATGTGGCGTGGAATTAACAATTATGTTTTCTTTACGCCGCAAGATGGAATGAAAGTTATACTGAGCGGAAGAATTACAGTTTACCCACCGCGGGGAAGTTATCAAATAGATGTCCGTTCGATGAAACCTGCCGGAGTCGGTGAGCTCCAGGAAGCGTTCGAAAAATTAAAACAAAAACTTTCCGCCGAAGGATTATTTGATGCAGAACATAAAAAACCTCTTCCAAAATTTCCGAGTAAAATTGGTATTGTAACTGCTATCGATGGCGCGGCTTTCCAGGATATGAAAAGCATAGCATCGCGTCGTTACCCTTTGGCTGAACTAATAATTGCTTCGTGCAAAGTTCAGGGTGAAGGAGCCGCGCAAGAAATTGTAAAAAGCATAGAATTGCTGAATTGCAGAAATGATATTGATGTAATTATTATCGGAAGGGGTGGTGGTTCACTCGAAGACTTGTGGGCATTTAATGAAGAAATTGTTGCACGGGCAGTTTATAAATCTAGAATTCCGATTGTAAGTGCAGTCGGTCACGAAATTGATTTTACTATTTCAGATTTTGTTGCCGACCTTCGCGCAGCAACCCCGTCTGCAGCAATGGAACTTGTAACCCCCAGTAAAGATGAACTCTTTGCCTTTATAGATGAATTTTCCTATTATTTCACGCAAAAAATTTCGGAAATTATTGCTGATTATAAAGAAGATATAACTCAAATAACTTCTTCATACGGGTTCAGATTACCCCAGGATGTAATAAGAAATAAGACGCAATTTCTTGATAATGTTGTTTACCGTTTTCAGAATAGTTTTGATAGTAAAATATTGTTTAACAAAAACCGTTTGGATTTTATTCACTCGAAAATAGAATCGTATTATATTAACAACACTCTTAAAAGGGGGTTTGTTTTAGTCCGGCAAAACGATAAATTAATTCACCGGGTAAAAGATTTAAAACAAAATGTTGATGTTAATCTAAAATTCTTCGACGGCGAGGCGAAACTAAAAAATGAGTAAAAAGAAAGAAAATTCGTTTGAAGCATCGTTACAGCGGCTTCAGGATATTTCGGACATTTTGGAAAGAGGAGATGCTGGTCTTGAAGAATCGATTAAATTGTATGAAGAGGGAATTAAATTGGCAAATTTTTGTTATAGCACATTAAATGATGCCGAACTTAAAGTAACTGAATTAAAAAAGCAGCTTGAGAACGGTATTAAATAAATAATTTTGAAGGTAATTAAATGGTTGATGAATCAAAGTACGAAATATTATTTAAGGTAAATTCTCCTGCTGATATAAAGAATTTTTCTCTTCATGAATTAAAAACACTTTGTACCGAAATACGCGAGTACATGGTTGATGTTATTTCGCAAATCGGCGGGCATTTTGGCGGCGGACTCGGAACTGTTGAATTAACCGTTGCTCTTCACAAGGTATTTAATACTCCCAACGATTTGCTTGTTTGGGATACAGGGCATCAAGCGTATCCTCATAAAATCCTAACTGGAAGAAGAGATCAATTAAAAACAATCAGACAATTAAACGGTATAAGCGGCTTCTTAAAAAGAACCGAAAGCGAATACGATGCATTCGGTGCGGGTCATGCGTCAACATCTATCTCGGCTGCATTGGGTATGGCTGCTGCAAGAGATGTGGTGAAGAATAACAAAAAGGTTGTCGCTATTATTGGCGACGGCGCAATGACCGGCGGTATGGCTTACGAAGCTATGAATAATTCAGGTATGTTAAGAAGTAATTTGATTGTTGTGCTGAATGATAATCAAATGTCTATTGCACCTAATGTTTGGCAAATATCAAAATATTTTACCGAAGTAATTGCCCATCCCGAATACAACAAAGTAAAAGATGCTATTTGGGATTTAAAAGGCAAACTCGACAACTTTGGTGATAGAATACGAAGAGTTACTGCTCGGCTC
>CAZRMG010000435.1:0-2936 GCA_964601095.1 uncultured Melioribacteraceae bacterium
ATCGGGAATGCTTGTTGTATTGATTTGGCGCGCATTTATAATGAGGAAAATATTAAAGACCGATCGGTTAAAAAGAATAATGCACGATCCCCTGCATGGAAAATTGCTGAGATATTTCTGGTTTTTCTTCGAGATTAGTTTCCCGACTTCTGTTTTAATTTTTTATTCCAACTATTTCCCTTTGGATTTTATTATTTCCACCCCCATAATATGGTTTTATTTCATAATAATTATCGTATCTATTCTCAGTCTCGATTTTTACATGTCGCTTTTTTGCGGTTTTACAAGCGCTATCCAATACATGCTGGTTGTTTTTATTCTAATGGGGTCTTTTGACGGTAATGGATTAGGGGAAAACATTTCTCACTTTATTAGAGGTGTCATTCTTTTTGCAAGCGGCGGTATTGCGGGCGTGGCGGCTCATCAGTTAAAAAAAAGAATTTACAACACATACATATCCTTGCTTGAAAGAAACCGCATTGTTAATTTGTTCGATCAGCAGGTATCAAAAGAAATTGTCGAAGAGCTTTTGAGTAATTATAATCATCTCGGCAGCAAGAAAAAATTTGTGTGTGTAATGTTTTTGGATATACGCAACTTCACTCCTTTTGCCGAGAAAAGAACTCCCGAAGAGATTATCGAATATCAAAACAAAATTTTTTCATTCATGATTGGAATAATTACAAAATACAACGGAATAATTAATCAATTTCTCGGTGACGGATACATGGCAACGTTCGGCGCACCGATTACAAAGGGCAATGATTGTGAAAACGCATTTAACGCTGCTATGGAAATAATAGGAACTGTAAATTCGAAAAGTATATCAGGTGAAATACCAGAAACAAAAATCGGAATAGGTTTGCACGCAGGCGATGTTGTTGCCGGAAATGTTGGAACTGCAATTCGAAAACAATACTCAATTTCCGGCAATACCGTAATTCTTGCATCGCGTATTGAAGGGTTGACTAAAAAATATGGCGCACAACTTTTAGTGTCTGAAGAAGTTCTTGAAAACGCCGGCATGAAAAAAAATAACTTTGAGTTTTTAGGAGCGGTTAACTTGAAAGGACGCGAAACCCCTATTGATATTTATAAAATATTATAAAGGTGAATAATGGATAATATTAATGAATTAAAAAGATTTTGCAAAAACCTCTCCGATGAAAGCGGGAAAATTATAAGGCAGTATTTTAGAACAGGAGTGAATATTGAAAGTAAAACGGATCAGTCCCCCGTAACAATTGCAGATAAAAATGCCGAAGAAAAAATGAGGGAAATGATAATGAAAGAATTTCCATCGCACGGAATTGTCGGCGAGGAATTTGGAAGTTATAATGAAAATGCCGAGTACACGTGGATACTTGACCCGATTGACGGAACTAAAAGTTTTATATGCGGTGCGGTTACTTTCGGAACATTGATTGCCTTGATGAAAAACGGCGAGCCTGTTTTGGGCGTAATAAATCAACCTGTGCTTAATGAATTTTTAATCGGCGATAATTATGTATCTGAGTTGAACGGAAAACAAGTTAAAGTTAGGAAGTGTTCTAATCTTTCAGATGCCGTTTTACTTTCAACAGATCACCTTAACATAGAAGAATATCAAAACAAAAACGGCTTCGATAAGTTGATGCGCAAAGTTAAGTATTATAGAATGTGGGGCGATTGTTACGGCTATTATTTGGTTGCAACGGGCTTCGCGGATATTATGATTGACCCAATTATGAATGCATGGGATTTGATGGCACTTATTCCCGTTATCCGCGGCGCGGGCGGCACGATAACCGATTATCAAGGAAATGATGCCGTAAAAGGAAAAAGCAGTATTGCAACTGCGGGTGCAATTCACGAAGAAGTTATTAAAATATTGAATGATGGAAATTTATAACCGTGTTAAACAATTCAACTAAAGCAGTTTTCTTTGATCTTTACGGAACACTTTTGGTGTTCAATGATTTTGACAATGCAAATGAAATATGGACGAATATTTTTTACGATCTTGCCGGCAAACCAAATAATGTAAGTTTCGAAGAAGTGAGCGTAATATGCAAAGAAATTTTAGAGAGCAATATTGAAAAAGACACTTCGCAAGGATTTACTACATACGAAACAAAAATATTCAATGCGTTCGTACAGAAAAATATTTATATCGAGAAAGATCAACTTAGAAACATTGCAAACGCAACAGTCGGTATCTGGCAAAAAAATATTGCTATTGCTGATGATGTTAAATATGTTTTGTCGGAATTGAAAAAAACAAAAAAACTTGCTTTGATAACAAACTTTGATCATTCGCCACACATATACAAAGTTTTAGCTGAAACCGGTTTGGAAAAATATTTTGATTTAGTTTTGATATCCGACGAAGCGGGAAGTAAAAAACCGGATCCGGTAATTTTTAATTCCGCATTAAAACATTTTTCTCTAAAGCCCGAACAAGCTGTATATATCGGCGATAATGTATATGATGATGTTAAGGGCGCATTTGATTCGGGTATTGAACCAATACTAATTTCACGAAACTCAAAATCGAATAATCATATTAATGCCGAAAAAATAATAAGGCAGTATAATTTATCGGAATTCAAGACTGTAAAATCCCTTTCAGAATTAATCGATTTTTTCGAGTAATTATTTCCGAATCCTTTTAAGAATCCTTGCATCATACGTGCAAACAATTAAAAACGAAACGGAGATAGAATGAAAAATATAGTTGAAGGAACAGATTTCAATTTTCAAACAGAAGTTTTACAATCGGAATTGCCGGTTCTTGTAGATTTTTGGGCGCCTTGGTGCGGACCGTGCAGAATGGTAGCCCCGGTTGTTGAAGAAGTTGCAAACGATTTGGCTGGAAAATTAAAAGTTGTAAAAGTTAATACAGATGAAAATTACAACGTAGCTTCACAGTATGGAATTATGAGCATTCCTACCTT
>CAZRMG010000436.1:0-746 GCA_964601095.1 uncultured Melioribacteraceae bacterium
GCGGTAACGGTATGATCGTTATAATTAACTACGTATACCATATTCTTTACCGGGTTGACCCCAATTGCGCATGGATCCGAACCAGTTGGTATAGTCCATAATTCGTTCGAGTTGTCGATAAAATAATTTACCGAATTACCATTTCGATTTGCGATATATGCTCTGTACGTTACCGGATTAACTCCGACAGCGCACGGACCTGAACCGACATTAACATTTCTGGACGTATTGTCTTTCCCACTGATAATAGTAACATTGTTGCTTGTTTGATTAGTTACATATATATCGTTTGTGAATGTGTTAACAGCTATAGAATTCGGGTATGTCCCGGTTGGAATTGTTTCCGTAGTATACGAAGCGCCGTCAACAACCGATACGTTGTTATCGCCTATATTTGCAACATAAATTTTGTTTGTAATCGGATTAACCGCTACCGCTAAGGGCTGAGACATATCATTTGTTGTAAATAAACTTGTTGCATTAGTCGCTCCGTTAATAACAGCAATGTAATTCCAATAACAAGCAGCGTAAATTTTATTTGTTAGATAATTTATTGCGATAGCTTGTGGCATGGGGACTGAAACTGTTGTTGTACTGTTGGTTTTACCGTCTATAACGGTTATATCTTTCATATTTGCAGCGTAAATCTTATTTGTAACATGATTAACTGCCAAGGCATACGGTTTTATTCCGGCTTGTACGGAAGTTACTGACCCCGATGCAAGGTCAACCACATTTATTATACT
>CAZRMG010000436.1:756-2934 GCA_964601095.1 uncultured Melioribacteraceae bacterium
AATC
Source organism: uncultured Melioribacteraceae bacterium (assembly GCA_964601095.1). GTDB lineage: Bacteria > Bacteroidota > Ignavibacteria > Ignavibacteriales > Melioribacteraceae > JAEWUC01. Next base: position 761 of record CAZRMG010000436.1, read on the forward strand.
GCTAATGTAGTATTTTTCATACCAAGAACTACTATTGAATTGGTTGGGGAATCGGTTGAACCGTCTATTTCATACAAAAGGGAGTTAGGAGTTATTACATAAATTTTATTTGTCAGCGGATTGACGGCGACAGCTCCGAGTATATCGCCTATGCCTATTTTTTTTGTAATATTTGTCGCACCGTCAATCACAGTGATGTAAGTGCTGTTGTAATTACTTACATATATTTTATTTGTTACTGTGTTCACTGCTATCGATCTGGGTTGGGATCCGACAGCCACCGTGCGTGTTGAATTAGTAGCTCCGTCAATAATAGTAACGCTGTTGCTTGTTGAGTTTGCCACATAAATCTTGTTCGTAACCGTATTAACTGCAATTGCATCCGGGCCTGCGCCTGCGCCTACCGCGCTCGTTTGATTTGTCTCTCCATCAATAATTGTAACACTATTGCCGAGAGAATTGGCTACATAAATCTTATTAGTAATGGGATTCACTGCGAAAGCGTAAGGATGTTCGCCGGTGGGTACTGTTGCCGTAATCTGTTGTCCGAATATATTGCTGAATGTAGAAAACATAATAACCGGTAGTATAATACCAAAAATTTTATAACGGTAAGTCAGTTTCATTAAAGCCTCCATCAATACGAATATAGGTGTGTAGATTAAGAAATTTTCTAAGTTAAAGATTTCTTTAAAAACTATTTTCATGATTTGTTTGAATCGAGCTATAACAATAAAATATTTTATATAACCCTATTTCACCACAATATTATCGTATTAATTCCTAATAGTTTAAGACAAATTATTTTTAAATATTTAATGAAAAGCTTCCTTTTATAAACAAATATCCAAGTTTTTTTAGAATAATCGAAAAGTGCACAACAAAATGGACTATTTAGCCGTCATAATAACGCTAATTAATTTTCCATAAATAAAGGAGTTGGAAATGCGTAAGCAATTCTTATCCACAATAATTTTTATGACACTTTTATCATTCGTTTCATTACAAGCATCAAATAAAAATCAAAATAATAAACCGGGATTTGACCCGAATAATATTGACCGATCTGTTAGTCCCGCAAAAGATTTTTATCAATTTGCTGTGGGTGCCTGGGTAAAAAATAACCCTATCCCGGATGAATACAGCCGCTTCGGTTCATTCGAAGTTCTGCAGGAAGAGAATAATGCGGTTCTTAAAAAAATTCTTGACGAAGCAGCCGCAAATCAAAATTGGGAGAAGGGCTCGGCAAAACAAAAAATTGGCGATTTCTTTGCGACAGGTATGGATTCGGCAAGAATTGAACGTGAAGGTTATAAACCTCTTCTTCCGTTGTTCAAGCAAATTGACGGCATAAAAAACAAAAAAGAATTTCAAAAAGTAGTATCGGAAATTCACAGAACGGGCATTCCGTTATTGTTTAATTTTTTTGTTGATGTAGATGAGAAAAAAAGCGATATGTACGTTGCCCAAATTTATCAAAGCGGTACAAGTCTGCCCGATATTGAATATTATACAAAGGATGACGCCCGTTCAAAAGAAATTAGAGATAAATATGTTCAACACGTTGCTAATATGTTTAAACTTATTAATACCGAAGCACAGGTTGCTGAAAATCATTCACAAAAAATTTTGGCAATTGAAACTGCGTTGGCAAAAGTATCCAATACTCGTTTGGAGAACCGCGATCCGTTAAAAACTTACAATAAAATAACTATCGACGGACTCAAAAAATTAACATCAAATTTTGATTGGAACATATATTTCGAAGTTGTAGGAATAGAAAACCCTTCTGTAGTTGTGGTTGCACAACCGAAGTTTGTTGAAGGAATGAATAAGATTATTGATGAAACTTCTCTCGAAGATTGGAAAGTATATTTAAAATGGCAATTGATGAGAAGAACTGCCGGGGCGTTAAGTTCTGAATTCGTAAATGAATCGTTCGATTTCAACGGCAAATTTTTAAACGGACAAAAAATATTGCAGCCAAGATGGAAGAGAATTCTTGCAAATGTTAACGCTTCCCTCGGCGAGCTTCTGGGCGGCGATCGCCCTCTCGGCGCTGGCGGTCGGGATCATTGGCGCGCTGCTCGAGGTCACGCTGCTGCGCCGCATCTATCGGGCGCCCGAGCTGTTTCAGCTGCTCGCGACCTTCGGGGTCGTGCTGATCGTCCAGG
>CAZRMG010000437.1:0-2933 GCA_964601095.1 uncultured Melioribacteraceae bacterium
ATGATAAACGCATGCGGTTTGCTTTTACTCAGTATCAACAACAAATATTCAATAGTTGTAAATAGAATTCGTTTATTGAACGAAGAGAAAAGAAGACTATTGCTGAAGATAGGCAACGCAGCACCATCAACTGAAGAAAACGTGCGGCTGGAAAGCATATCAATTCAAATAGCATCTTTGGTTGTGCGAAGCAGGTTCGTTAAAAATGCGGTACTGTTTTTTGTTGTCGGAATTGCTTCATTTGTACTAACTTCTCTTTTAATAGGTGTGCTGTCTTTTCTAACAATATCTCAGCTTAATATATTTATAATCTCTTCATTTCTTTTAGGGATGTCGGCTGTTTTTGCAGGTACAATTTTTATGGGACTTGAAGCAAAAAAAGGTTACGAGATAATCCTTTTTGAAGTAAAGGCACATGAGTGACGAAAAATATTTATCCAAGAAAGATTTATTAAAACCCGAAAATATGATTATGATGTATGCCAGGGGAGCTTTTCCCATGGCGGACGAATCAGGCGAAATTGATTGGTATATGCCGGAAGTTAGAACAATAATTCCTCTTAATAATTTCAACATCCCCCGCTCTCTTAAAAAATTTTATTCGCAAATTGATTTTGAATACCGTTTTGATACCTCGACTTTAGAAGTAATATCAAACTGTGCAGTTCGCTCAACTACATGGATTTCTAATGAACTGATTGATGCCTATAAAGGATTAATTAAACACGGGCATCTTCATTCGGTTGAAGTTTTTCAAAAAAATATTTTGGTTGGAGGATTATACGGCGTAACCTACAAAGGAGCATTCTTCGGTGAGTCCATGTTTTCAAATGTTTCGCAGACAAGTAAATGTGCATTAATTAAATTGATAGAACATTTGAACAAAAAGGGATTTGTACTTCTTGACGTTCAATACCAAACCGAGCATTTAAGTATGTTTGGTGCAAAAGAAATTTCTTTTGAAAATTTTTCTCAATTACTCCTTAAATCCTACCGTCAAAACGTCAAGTTTCGTTAAAAACTATTGCACTACTCTATTTACGCTTCACTTTTTAGTATATTTGTATCCAAAATTTTGAGAAGTTTTAATCCGTTCCTATGGATAAACTTAAGTAATAACATTACGATGCGTTTGATCAAAAAAAAATAAACTGGAAATAAAATGAAAAAGTTATTACTGTTATTTACCTTTTTATTATGCTATGCGGTTGCAACTTACTCTCAAACTGTCGGCGGTAGTTTTATGATCGGCTCACCGCAAGGTCAGTTTAGAGATAATGTTGACCGGCTTGGCTACGGCTTGCAGGTGCATGGAACATTATGGTCGCCGAGCAAAGAACGCCCGTTTACAATAGGATTGAATTTAAGTTACATGGTTTACGGTGAAACATCCGAACGCAGGCCTTGGCCCGGATTTCCTGAAGTTACTTTGGAAGTTAGCAGAACAAACAGCATAGCCAACTTACATTTTCTTATGCAAGTTTCTCCTTTTACAGGAACTGTTAGACCTTATATTGAAGGACTTGCAGGCGGCGCATACATTTTTACAACTTCCGACGTAAAGAGCGAAAACAGTTCCGAAGATATTGCGCAGTCAACCAATTACGATGATTTTAATTGGAGTTACGGCGCAGGCGGAGGAATATTGTTTAGAGTTGCAAAAGATTTGGGAGACGTAAAAAATCTTTATTTGGATTTGAAAGCAAGATACATTTACGGAACAGAAGCGCAATACTTAACCGAAAGCGATATAGAAGTTGTTTCGTTAACACAAGTACGCTACAGACCGCGTCAATCAAAAACAGATTTGCTGACTTTTCACATAGGTGTTATTGCTTATTTCTAAAAACAATTTGAGAAAATTTTACTTTAATAAATAATAATGATCAATTAAAAAGAAACGGACAAAACTATGATTACCTACAAAGAATTAGGATTAGTAAATTCTAAGGACCTTTTTGCGAAAGCAGTAAAGGGCGGATATGCTATTCCGGCCTTCAATTTCAACAACCTTGAACAATTGCAGGCAATTATCGGCGCATGCGTCGAAACAAAATCTCCCGTTATTCTCCAGGTTTCCAGCGGTGCGCGCAAATATGCAAATCAAACATTATTAAAACACCTTGCCAAAGGCGCGGTTGATTACGCCGGTGAATTGGGCTATAATATCCCAATAGTTCTTCATCTTGATCACGGCGATACTTTTGAATTATGTAAATCATGTATTGAAACAGGGTTTTCTTCCGTGATGATAGACGGTTCACATCACTCATACGAAAAAAATGTTGAATTGACTGCACAAGTAGTTGAATACGCTCACAAATACGATGTTACTGTTGAAGGCGAACTCGGCGTTTTAGCAGGAATTGAAGACGAAGTTTCAAGCGATGTTACTCACTATACCAAGCCCGAAGAAGTTGAAGATTTTGTTAAGAAAACCGGTGTAGATTCATTGGCTATTTCTATCGGTACATCTCACGGCGCAAACAAATTTACTCCGGCACAATGCACTCGCAATGCCGACGGAGTTCTCGTTCCGCCGCCGCTTCGTTTTGACATTCTCGAAGAATGCGAAAAAAGAATTCCAGGTTTCCCGATAGTTCTTCACGGTGCTTCTTCTGTTCCCGCGGATCTTGTTAAAACAATAAATAGCAACGGCGGTAAATTGAACGATGCCGTAGGTATTCCAGAAGATCAGTTACGCAAAGCCGCTGCGTCTGCAGTATGTAAAGTAAATATTGATTCCGACGGACGTTTGGCTATGACGGCGGCAGTTAGAAAAGTATTAACCGAAAAACCTGCTGAATTCGATCCGCGTAAATATTTAGGACCTGCTCGCGATTCGTTGAAAGAATTGTACAAGCATAAAATTGTAAACGTTCTCGGCAGCGCTGGTAAAGCATAAAATAGTATTGAGTAATTTGTTTCTAGTA
>CAZRMG010000438.1:0-2932 GCA_964601095.1 uncultured Melioribacteraceae bacterium
TTCCTTTGTTTTTATCCTTTATGTAATAAGTAGATTTGGTTTTCGTCCTTCCATTGGGCGGTATAAAGTATTTCTCTGGTCGCTTGTTTTAGTTGCAGTTTTCTATCTTTTATCGTTTCTAAGTCTTATTACTTACTTGATTCTCGCACCTATTGTAATTGTTGTTGTTACGATAGTAATAAGAATTTTTAGCTATGATGAAATGTTGATATTATTCCGGTTGATAAATATGGAAAGTTATGGAAGAAAATTTCTATCAAAAATTTATAGCGTAAAAAATGACCAATAAAAATTTATGCAAAATCTGCGGTAATTCCGATATATACATATATCATAAAAATTATCCCGGATTTGTTGAGAATACTTTCTTCGATATATATCGATGTAATAACTGCAACACCAATTTTTCCGGCGTCAGCGTTTCAAATGAAGAATTAAGTCAGCTTTACGAAAAAATCTATTCGAACAAAAATGCTCAGGGGTATGATAAGTATAATGAGATTGCTAACAATATCAAAAAGAAAGATAATCCCGCTAAGTATCTTTCAAAATTCCATGCCTCTTATTTTGGAATATTCAAAGAGTTGCAGAACAAAAAAAATAAAACCATTCTCGATGTTGGTTGCGGATTGGGATATTTAACTTTTGTTTTAAACAGACTTGGTCATTCCACCACTGGGTTAGACATTTCATCCAATGCAATTAAATCTGCCAAAGAAAATTTTGGAGATTTATTTGTTCAAGGAACAATTGAAGACTATTTAACTACAAAAGGAAATACCTTCGATTATGTAATTGCATCGGAAATTATCGAACACCTTTTGGATCCGGTTGAGTTTTTACAAAAAGTTCTTAAAATCGTTCTGCCCGGCGGAAAGATAATTGTTACAACACCCAATAAAGATTATATGAATGAAAATGCAATTTGGTATACCGATTTACCCCCGGTTCATTTGTATTGGTTCAGCAAAAAAAGTATCGACGTGATTGCCGGTAAAATCGGTGTTAAAGTAGATTACATTAAATTCAACAATTATTTTCCTTCTGATGAAAATAGACTTATCAAATATGTACCCTTGCGAAAAGAATATATTCAAAAACATGTTGTTGATGAGAACTTCGAACCTTTCGAAGAAAGGATGAACTTTTATGAGAGCACAACGAGAAAAATAATAAAAAAAATAATGCATAATTTTGCGCCGGCTAGAAATTTATCGAACTTTATATATAACCATACGATTGAGAAAGATTTAACAATGGTTGCCGTATTTACAAAACCAAAAAATTGAATATCAACATTACTGTTTTCCGATGATTGACGTTTCCGTTATAATAGTAAATTACAATTCCTTTCATTTGCTGAATGAATGTTTGGATTCATTATTCCTTTTTAATAAAGAAATCCAGTTAGATGTTATTGTTGTTGATAACAATTCAACCGAAGGAAATGTTGAATTAATTACATCAAAATATTCTACGGTTAAGTTAATCAAGAATGATAAGAACATCGGTTTTGCCGCCGCCAACAATTTAGCTTTGATGATGGTTAAAAGTAAATACACTCTTTTTCTAAATAATGATACTGTGTTTAAAGATAATGTTATAGAAAAAGCATTTGCATTTGCCGAAGCAATAAAGCAGCCTGTATTTGTAGGATGCCAATTGTTAAATGTTGATAAAACTAAACAGGAAAGCGTTGTAGAATTTCCAAATCTGTGGAATACAATTACTGAAAACATTTTTTTGTACAAGATATTTAAGCGTTACAGTTTCTTTAATAAATACTACCAAAACTTTTATAATTATGATAATCCTGTAGAAGTGGATGTAATTAAAGGTGCATTTATGTTTTGTACCACAAAAGTAATCTTAGAACTTAACGGTTTTGATGATAGATTTTTTTTCTATTCTGAAGAAACTGATTTATGCTACCGTTTCAAAAAGTCGGGCGGAAAAGTATTCTTTCTGCCGGATGTTAAATTAATTCACTATGGCGGTGAGTCAACAGATAAAAATTTGTGGTTCAAATATAGAAATCAAACAACCGGTAAAATTCAATTCTACCAAAAACATTTTTACGGGATAAAATTTACAGCGGTAATATTTATACATTTTACGGGATTGTTCTTACGGGGGATTTTGTTCTCGGTTTCTGGTCTGTTTTTACTGCAGAAAAATATTATGAAAAAGGGATATTACTTTTTCAAGCAAATGTTTGTTTATCCCAAAAACAAATTTGTCACCTAATGGAACACTGATTTATTATCATTGATTATGATTCGTTATGCTATCATAGAAATCATAAATAATCAAAATGATCCGCGTTCTATTATTTACAAACAAAAATACTATTATGAAGATATTATTTATCACTCCTAAAATTCCTTATCCTCCCGTTGACGGACACAAGAAAAGTATGTGGGGAGTTATTAAATATCTTTCGTTACTCGGTCATCAAATTGATGTTGTTGCCTATCGGCAAAATGAAAATACAGAATTATATAAAAGTGATATAGAAAAGTTTGTGGAATTGAATGTACTGGATGTTCATACTAAGAATTCTTTATCTGGTGCTCTTAAAAATATGTTTAGTTCTGTTCCGTATAATCTATATAAATACGAACGAAAAGAACTCGTTGTTTTTCTTAAAGATTACCTGAAAAATAGAAAGGTAGATTTAATTCATGTTACAAATTCTCACATGGGCTGGGTAATTGATATAATCAGAAAGTTGACTGAAACACCGGTGGTTTTACGTCAGGAAAATTTCGAATTGATGATAATGAAAAGATTTTATGAAACTCAAAAAAATCTGTTATTGAAATATTACTCCTTCATTCAGTACAAGAAATTTTTAAAATATGAACCTAATCTGTGTGCGAAATATGATAAATGTATTATGATGAGCGATGAAGATGAAAAGCAGATTAAG
>CAZRMG010000439.1:0-2926 GCA_964601095.1 uncultured Melioribacteraceae bacterium
ATTTAATTTTAGCACAGCAACCAACAGCACCATATCAACAACTTTATTTATTGAACTCGGAAACAACTTAAATATTAGAACTTATACTGTCAAGAGGAAATAATTAACCTTAGTTTTTTCTGCTTAAATTATTATCGCTTACAAAACTATCAGTTTCTCTCGTACTCTTTCGTTTCAAGTTGCTTTGTTAAGTACTCGTAGATTGGCTCTAATAATTTTTTTGTTTGTTTATTCGAGAACAGTGAAAATTCTTCGTAATGGAAAATTCTTGCAAGCGCTTTAACAGTGCCTGTAATTATGTAATTAAGATTTGTCTCGTTTGTAATCAAATCCACCGGAAGCAAAAATACTGTATCAAAAATTGACGCTTCTACGATCGAATATAATTGTTTGTATGGCAATTCCTCTAAACGCAATCCATCCATTATCAAGCCGCAGCGCTGTCTGAATTTCAACTCAAGCTTCATCCTGTTCAAAAGCAAGTTGAGCGCGGTATCGATTGTTATTTTTATTTCTATCATTTTCTTGTTTTTTTTGAGACGCGATGTATCGCGTCTCTACGATTAATTTATTGGTACTGTATTTAAAACAGATGTAACTTTTTCTGCCGCGTTGTGCAATGTAGTGGCGACTTCAAAATTTAAACCCGAATTTTCAAGCATTTCTTTTGCAAGTTCGGCGTTTGTTCCTTCAAGGCGTACTACTACCGGAACTTTAACATGAACTTCTTTTACTGCGTCGATAACTCCCTGTGCAACGCGGTCGCATCTTACAATTCCGCCGAAAATATTTATTAAAATTGCTTTCACATTCGGATCGGCAAGAATAATTTTGAATCCGTTTGCAACTGTTTCTTTATTAGCGCCGCCGCCTACATCCAAAAAGTTTGCCGGTTCGCCGCCCGCAAGTTTTATAATATCCATTGTCGCCATCGCGAGTCCAGCGCCGTTAACCATGCAGCCAACGTTGCCGTCGAGTTTAATGTAATTCAAATTGAATTTCGATGCTTCAATTTCAAGCGGGTCTTCTTCATCGAGATCTCTGAACGTAACAATTTCCGGATGACGGTAAAGCGCGTTATCGTCAAAATTCATTTTGGCATCGAGTGCCACAACTCGGTCGTCGTTTGTAATTATCAATGGATTGATTTCGAGCATCGAAGAGTCGGTCTCTTCATAAGCTTTATATAATTTTGTAATGAACGGAATAAAATTTTTGAATGCCGCGCCTTCTAATCCCAAACCGAATGCAAGTTCTCGCGCTTGGTACGATTGAAATCCCGCAGCAGGGTCAATCCAAACTTTTAAAATCTTTTCGGGTGTTTCCTCGGCAACTTTTTCAATTTCAACACCGCCTTCGGTTGAAGCCATAATTACATTTTTGGAAACTGCGCGGTCTAATAAAATTCCTAGGTATAATTCTTTCTTGTAATCTAGTCCTTCCGTTATAAAAAGAGTTTTTACAATTTTACCTTCGGTGCCGGTTTGGTGAGTGACCAAAAGATTGCCGAGCATTTTCGACGCATATTCCTTAGCTTTCTCAACAGATGTTGTAAACTTAACACCGCCTTCAAGTATTAATTCATTTCTGTTTTGAGGATTATAAAGTTTTCCTTTTCCTCTTCCGCCTGCATGAATCTGGGATTTTACAACAAACTGGTTAATTCCCTGCGACTGAAGTTTTGCAATCGCTTCGTCAAATTCCGAAAGTTCTTTTATTGCAACTCCGTCTTGAACCGGTACGCCGTATTTCTTTAATGTTTCTTTTGCCTGGAATTCATGTATTTTCATTGTAAACCTTATGTCTATTCTTATTATCGAATTATTTTAACAACAAATTAAATCATTTTGTTTTGATATTCAAAAACTGATATGGTGACTTAATTAAAACAATCTATTATATTCGGAACGAAATGATTTCGAAAGGTTCAACAATGAATAATAAACAAAAGTTTATTTTAATAATTACCGTTGCAATAATTTTTATATCTCTGATAATCTGGCAAATTTACGGGGGAGAATTATTCACTAAAACACAGGTGCTGATCGAAAAGAAAGACGAGCTTTTCGGATGGACGGAAAAAGTCTGGGAAGATAAATTTATTTGGGGTTTAGATCTCTCTGCGGGAATAAGTGGAGTTACTGTTCTAATCGGTGGAATTTTGTTTTTCATTTTTAGAAATAAGAAACCTAAGAACGAACTTTCTTAATTCAAGTTTCGTTTGTTAATTATCAACAAGAGAAAGGAAACAAAATGAATAGATTAATAAAATCAGTTGTAATTATGTTTTTGTTTGCAGGAATAATTACAGCACAAAATTTAAATGTGAAAGCAAAAGGAATGCAAACTTTCAACTTCGAGGATAAAGGCGGAAGAAATCAAGCGACATTTTACAGCGCAACTCCCCTTGAAGATATAAACGGAACCGCGAATGGAATTTCGGGAACCGTTTCATTCGATCCCGCAAATTTTGCATCGACGATTAAAGGAAAAATAGTTGTTAAAGTCGCTTCGATAAATACCGGCATTGAATTGCGGAACACTCACATGAAAAGCGCAAACTGGCTTGATGCTGAAAAATATCCCGATATCATTTTTGAAATTGTATCCGTTTCGGATGTAAAACAAGCCGGGGATAATAAATTATCATTCAAAGCAAAAGGTAATTTTACACTACATGGTGTTACTAAAGAAGTTATTACCGAAGTTGAATCTACATATTTAGAAGAAAACGAGCAGACACAAAAACGCGCGCCGGGAGACTTGTTGGGTGTGCGGGCGAAATTCAATGTTAAACTTTCCGATTATAAAATTCAAAACCAGGTAATCGGTAATAAAGTTGCGGAAAATATTGAAGTCGGTGTTAATGTTGTTGGCTCTAATAAATAGATTAAATCGTAGCGCAGAATCATATTCTGCGCTATAA
>CAZRMG010000440.1:0-2914 GCA_964601095.1 uncultured Melioribacteraceae bacterium
CCGGGTTCGATTTGTACTGTGTTAGAATTTCGAAGTGCTTGCTCAATTCCAAATTCAGGAATTGACCGAGCATACCGCTTCCGCCTGTTATCAAAACTTTCATACAAATCTTTCGAATTGTTTACGGTTCATTTGGTCTTAATACAATAATTCCCGTCTGCTTTTTATTCCCTTTAATATAATCGGCGAGAGGTTTTTCGGTAATCTGAACTTTATGACCAACATTTGGCGCATGAAGTAAATGGATCCTTCCGTCATCAGTTCGGTAAGCAATTCCGGTATGAGAGATATCAAGCCCGTCAATGTTGGTTGTAATGCCTATTATATCGCCGCTTTTAATCTTTTTTTCTACTTTATTAATTTCTAACTGAGGGATGTAAAAATATTTTCTTGAATTAATTTCTTTTTCGGTTTTTGCTATTTCATCGATAAATTTTTTATTGTCCTTCAACCTTTTATAAGAATCCGAATGGGTGCTCATAAAATTTATTTTCAAATTATACGGCACACCGCCTATTTCTTTTGTAATGTCTTTACCGATACCGCGTTTGGTCATTTCGTAAATCCAATCGGAGAAGTAATGAAGACGCGAAGGATACTCTTTTAACTCACCGTTTCTGTATCGGAGTTTTAATATTTCTTTTTGATAATCTTCAAATGTTGTTTTACCTGATTTAATGCACCGGGCAATGGCAAGTGAGCTTTCTAAAAAAGTATAGCAATCGAGCCCAACTAGAAATAAAACAAGTTTTTCCTTTTTACCTATTTCAAGAGTATTTGCGGTGTAATCCGTACCTATAAAACTTTTACCGATTTCAGTTACAATCTCGTTTATCGGTTTTGATGCTAAGTCTTTTTGAACAGCAAGACTAAACTTGGAATCGCAAATCTCAACTTCGGATTGACTGTAAATAGCATCTTCCAAAACACTTTGAGAAAAAACGAAGGATGAAAAAAATAATATAAAGTATAAAAGTAATTTATTACTCAAAACGGCGGCTCCTCTAAAGCCGGGACTTGTTCACCGGCAGGTAATTGTTGGCGGAATCTGTCGAGGTTTTCAAACCGGGCATAATCTTTTATGAAGCGAAGTTTAACATCGCCAATAGGACCGTTTCTGTGTTTGCCGACTATTACTTCGGCAACACCTTCGGTCGATTCACCACCCATCTCTCCGTTTGTGTAGGATGTAATTCCATAAACTTCAGGTCGATAAAGGAACATCACAACATCGGCGTCCTGTTCAATTGAACCCGACTCGCGTAAATCAGAAAGCATAGGTTTTTTATCGTTACGTGATTCAACTGCGCGGTTTAATTGAGAAAGTGCTACAACAGGGATATTTAATTCCTTAGCAAGCGCTTTTAATGAACGCGAGATTGTTGAAATTTCTCTTTCGCGGCTTTCCATTGATGATGATGAATTAACAAGCTGAAGATAATCCACAATTACTATTCCAATATTTTTTTCATTCTTTAATCTTCTTGCTTTCGCTCGTAATTCAAGAATAGAAATTCCGGGAGTGTCGTCAATATAAATTGGAGCTTTGCTGAGTTTGCTGATATTACGCGCAACTTTTGCACCGTCCTCTGCTTTAAACTTTCCCGTTCTTAAAAGATGGGCATTGATTTTAACTTCGGCAGAAATTAATCTTGTAACCAATTGAATTGTCGCCATTTCCAAACTGAATATTCCAACCGGCACACCGTGATCGATGGCCATATTTCTCGCCGCCGACATAACGAATGCAGTTTTACCCATTGAAGGTCTCGCTGCAATAATTACCAAATCGGATTTTTGAAATCCGCCTAAAAGTTCATCGAGTTCGAAAAATCCGGTCGGTACTGCAAACGTGGAAACTTTTTTCGCGTGGATAGCTTCGATCAATTCCCATGCTTCTTTAACGGCTTTATCCATCGAAGTGAAAGATTCTTTTATTCCTTCTTCGGATATTTGAAATATTTTAGCTTCGGCGGAATCGAGTAAATCGAAAACATCCTCGTTGCCTTCATAAGCCATGTGGGCAATTTCCAAAGAAGCGGAAATCAATTGTCGAAGAATCCATTTTTCCAACACGATGCGGGCATGGTAATCTACGTTTGCCGCGGATGAAATATCCTGCGTAAGTTTTGCAATGTATGCCGCACCGCCGGCTTCATCAACCTTGCCGGATTTTTTTAATTCCTCGTAAAGTGAAACAGTATCAATTGGTTCGTCGGCTTCGTATAGAGATGATATCGCTTCAAAAATAATTTTATTCTTCTTATCGTAAAAAGCTTCCGGTTTCAGTACTTCAATTGCTTTCGGCGCTGCGTCGTTATCAAGTAATATAGCGCCAATAACAGACATCTCAACTTCCGGCGACGCCGGTGGCTGCTTTGCCGCTGATTTTAATTTATCGAGATCTAAATTATCCCGTGTATTTCTTCCGCGAGTTGATTGTTTTGCCATTTTAATTTTCTAACAATTCATCATAAAGTTTTTTGAATTTTTGTACATCTTCCCAGCAGCCGCGTTTCCAATTCGGATTTCTTAGCAATGCCGCCGGATGATATGTTGCCATAACTTTAATACCATTAAACTCATATATATTCTGACGCAAATCCGATAGAGATAATTTTTTACCGAGTAAACCATTTGCTGCTACGCGCCCAAGACATAGTATTATTTTCGGGTTGATTAATTCTATCTGCTTGTGAAGATAAGGAATACAAGTTTCCATTTCCACAGGCTGAGGATCTCTGTTCCCGGGTGGGCGACATTTCAGAATATTAGCAATAAAAATATCTTCGCGAGAAAGTTGAATAGCTTTCAAAATATCATTTAATAATTTACCGGCTCGGCCAACAAACGGTTCGCCTTGCTTGTCCTCATCTGCACCAGGCGCTTCACCGATAAACATTGCGTGGGCATT
>CAZRMG010000441.1:0-2904 GCA_964601095.1 uncultured Melioribacteraceae bacterium
ACACTTTCTCTCGGTGTAAATTACCAATACATCAACAACCAATCGAACAGCTACTGGTTTAATTACAAAGGTAATTTATTAAATGTAAGTTTAGGAGTTCAGTTTTAATTTCCCCAACGCATCTTTTCGTATTATTTCACATCATATTAGTGTGAATTTTAGAATAAACTTTTGAGTAAATTAAAATACAAGTCTGAGAATTATATAATGATTTTCAAAAAAATATTTGTTCAGCCAAAAAGTTTATTGCTAATATTTGTCGTAACAGCAATTATAATTTTTGCATCAACCCTATTCGAGTTAAATCAAAGTAAAAAAGAAATGCTGGTTTTGATGGAAAGTCAAAGTCATACATTACTTGAGTCACTCTTAAAATCATCCGACAATGCACTTACTTCATACAATCAATTTGAGGAAGAAATAACAAAGCGGCTATTAAACAATGCCGAGTTAATTAAAACAATGTACGAAAAGGGACTAATATCTAATTCATTCCTTAAAGACATTGCCGCTAAAAACAATATTTACAGAGTAAACATTTTTAGTAAAAACGGAAGAAAAGTTTTTACAAGTCACACCCAAATTCATCAATTTGATGAAGATATAAAGGCGCCCGAAAATTTAAAACCAATATTCGAAGACGAAACAGACACCTTGATAATAGGTATAAAACCCGCACGGCTTGAAAGCGGTAAAAGATTTGCTGTTGCAATTTCCGCATCAAACCGCTCCGCAATTGTTTTAAACGTTGACGCGGAAGAATTATTGAACTTCGGCAACCAGGTTGGTTTTGGTACTCTTCTAAAAGATATAACCAATAATTCCAATATTGAATATGTTGCCCTCCAGGATTACGACGGAATAATAGCAGCTTCGGGATCGGTTGAATTTCTTGAAGATATAGATTCTTCTGTTGTTCTAGAACAAACTTTGCAAGAGAATAAATATAATTGGCGAATTGTTGAACACGGTGATAAAGAAGTTTTTGAAGCGCTCCACCCTTTTATTCACAATGAATATTCGGTTGGAGTATTCAGACTCGGATTATCATTAGAGCCGCTTGAAAACATCAATAAAAGAATTACACAGAGAATGATTTTGACCGGCGTTGTGATTTTCTTATTCGGCTATGTTACTCTAATCTTAATTTTCACACGGCAGAATTTTACTCTATTAAATAAACGCTATAAAGAATACGAAGTTTATTCACAAAACATCTTGGAAAATATAAACGACGGGGTTATAGTTTTAGATTCAGCATCAAAAATTAAGACGATAAACAAAAGCGCATTAAAACTTTTTGGAGTGCAAAACCAAGAAAGCAATGATATAAAACAGGTATTCGGAGACATGAATTGCTCATTAATTCTAAATTCGGAAATACCGATCTTACAAATTGACTGCATTATTAAAGGACAAACAAAATATTTCATTATTTCAAAAAGCATTTTCACGCCTAATGAAAATGAAACAAATACAGTTCTTATAATATCCGATGTAACAGATCAAAAAAAATTGGAAAAACAAATCCAGCGTAATGAGCGCATGACGGCTATGGGAGAACTCGCATCTTCTGTAGCGCATGAAATTAGAAATCCTTTAAATACAATAGGAACCATTACACAACAGCTTCGTAAAGATTTCGCACCGGTAGAAAATATTGAAGAATACAAAACGCTCTCTGAATTAGTTTACAAAGAAGTTAAGAGAATCAACGAAACAATAGAGAATTTTTTGATCTTCGCAAAACCGCTGCCGCTTAAACCCGAGTTGATTAATACTTCGCAATTCTTTGCACAAATAAAAAAACAATACGATACGCTGCTTAATCAAAAAGGCATTAAACTTATTTTAAATGAAAATTGGAGCGGTGAAGTAAAATGGGACCCGCAGCAAATCCGGCAGGTATTAATTAACTTGCTCGAAAACTCAATCGATTCAATTGGAAATAACGGCACAATAGAATTAAGTATTTACGAGAATGCAAAGAACAAGATCGAAATAAAAGTTGCCGATTCCGGTAAAGGTATTCCCGATGAAATAGTTAATAAAATTTTTGATCTTTACTTTACAACAAAGCTGAAAGGAAACGGCATCGGACTCAGCGTTGTTCAAAAAATAATTTATGAACACAACGGTATTATTTCGGTTGAGAATAAACCCGAGACAGGCGCAGTGTTCAGTATTATTATTCCTAAAAATATTTAACAGGACTTAAGATGAACACTTTTTCGGTATTAATAATTGACGATGAGGAATCGCAGCTCCAGTCACTGAAGACATTTTTAACAAAGCGAAGTTATAAAGTTTATACAGCATCCAACGGTGAAAGCGGTTACAAAATTGCCGAGGATAATATTATTGATATTGTTTTAACAGATTTTAAAATGCCCGGTTGGAACGGATTGACAGTTTTAAAAAAACTAAAAGAATTGAACCCCGAAATAGATGTAGTTGTAATGACGGCCTACGGCACAATTGAAGGCGCAGTAAATTTAATGAAGAATGGCGCATTCGATCATTTGATTAAGCCAATCGATCTCGACCACGAAGTAGCCACGAAAGGCCTTGAGCTTTTCGATCTCGACCAGCTTGAAAATGTTTTGGAAAAAATCAAAGAACGGCGGTATTTAATTTCGGAGAATAAAATTTTACGAGATCAACTGCATGAAAAATTCCGAATCGAATCGATTATTTCTAAAAGTAAATCGATGGAAAATGTTCTTAGCACTGCCGCACGTGTTGCTCAAACAAAATCCACAGCACTTATTCGAGGTGAAAGCGGTACCGGAAAGGAATTAATTGCCAAAGCAATTCATTTCGCCAGCGACAGGAAAAACAAACCATTTGTTACTGTTAATGTTGCATCACTTTCCGAAAATCTGCTTGAAAGCGAATTATTCG
>CAZRMG010000442.1:0-2897 GCA_964601095.1 uncultured Melioribacteraceae bacterium
AATGCAGCGGCTCTTGGTGCGCAAATGACGGCAATGGATATGGCGACTGAAAATGCTAAAGAATTGATTCGTTCATTACAACTAACTTTTAATAAAGTTCGGCAAGCATCAATCACTACCGAGATACTCGAAATTGTATCCGGTGCGAACGCGTTGAAAGAGGCTTAATTACTTTACGTTTGAAATGTATTCACTTTTTATTATCTTATAACCGAGTAGATGGCTATGCTTGATGATTTGACCGAGAAACTTGAGAAGGCGTTAAAAAAAATTACAGGGCAAGGGAAACTTACCGAGTCGAATATCTCCGATACTTTGCGGGAGATAAGACGAGTTCTTCTCGACGCCGATGTAAATTATAAAGTTGCAAAACAATTTATTGATGATGTTAAAGAGAAAGCTCTTGGCAAGGAAGTTCTTGCTTCTGTAACTCCTGGGCAGCTCATCACAAAAATTATGTATGATGAGTTAACAAAATTACTCGGAGGAAACGGATCAGAACTTTCGTTGAATGCTTCCGGTATTACTGTTATAATGTTAATCGGATTGCAGGGATGCGGTAAAACAACATTCAGCGCCAAGCTTGCAAAGTATCTTAAAAATAAAAAAAGAAATGTTCTTTTAGTTGCTGCCGACGTATACCGCCCGGCTGCTGTTAATCAGCTGAAAATTCTGGGGACACAAATTGATGTTCCGGTTTTTACAATTGAAAACAGCAAGGAACCGGTTACGATTGCTTCCGAAGCATTAGTTTATGCAAAAGAAAACGGGCAGAACACAGTAATTATCGATACTGCCGGACGTCTTCATATTGATGAAGATATGATGAACGAAGCCGCTGCGATCAAAGCTAAAGTAAATCCTACTGAAACTTTGTTTGTAGTGGATTCTATGACCGGGCAGGATGCGGTAAACTCTGCCAAAGCTTTTCATGAAAAAGTTGATTTCGATGGTGTTGTTGTAACTAAGCTCGATGGCGATTCTCGCGGCGGATGTGTCCTCTCTATCCGTGCAGTTGTTGATCGCCCGGTTAAGTTTACTTCACTCGGTGAAAAACTTGATTCGATTGAAATATTTTATCCCGATCGGCTCGCATCGAGAATTTTGGGAAAAGGTGATGTAATTTCGCTTGTAGAAAAAGCCCAAGCCCAATTCGATGATAAAGAAGCCGAAGAATTGGAAGAAAAATTACTTTCAAACAAGTTCGATTTCGACGATTTCTTAAAGCAGATAAAAATGATTAAGAAAATGGGTTCTTTAAAATCTTTACTTGGTATGATTCCAGGAGTTGGCTCTCAGTTAAAAAATGCTGATATTGACGACAAGCAAATTGTAAAGGTTGAATCGATAATACAATCTATGACAAAAAAGGAAAGATCGAATCCAAAAATTTTAAACGGAAGCAGAAGAAAACGAATTGCGATTGGAAGCGGAAATAGTATTCAAGATGTTAACCGCTTGATAAAGCAATTTGGAGAAATGCAGAAGATGGTTAAAATGATGACTTCAAAAGCCGGAAAATCCGGCATGATGAATTTGAAGAACTTCAGATTAAATTGAATATAAAAACACAAATGGAGGAATAAACAAATTGGCAGTTAAGTTAAGACTGAGAAGAATGGGAAAGAAAAAACAGCCTATTTACAAAGTAGTGGCTGCAGATTCCCGTTCGCCGAGAGATGGAAAATTTATTGAAGCGATTGGTCTCTATAATCCTAAGACAGATCCCGCAACCGTTGATATAAAAGAAGAGCGTGCATTATATTGGTTGAATGTCGGTGCTCAACCCACCGATACTGTAAAAAATATTTTAAATCATCAAGGAATTTTATTAAAAAAAGATTTGATGAGTGAAGGAAAATCCGAAGAACAAATCAATGCGAAACTTGATGAGTGGAAAAAATTAAACGAAGCTAATTTAGCCGCCAGAGCTACAAAAAAAGCAGAAAAAAAATCTGCTAAAAAAGCTGAGCAAAAGTCTGAAAGTGCGCCGGAAGCATAGGGTACTGCTTCCGAAATAGCTAATCCGGTGTAATTTACGGTGCGGCTTGCACCATAATTACGTACCCTGGTTCATAATATAAAGGTACTCTCATGAAGGAATTTATTGAATTTATCGCGAAACACCTTGTTGATAATCCGGGTAGCGTTGTTCTTGAAGAAACAACCCCGGATGAAAAAACAATTGAACTCACACTCAAAGTGGGTGCTGAAGACGTAGGTAAAGTAATCGGCAAACAAGGTAAAACTGCTCAGGCGATGAGAACATTGTTAACGGCTATTGCTGCTAAAGACGGAAAACGCGCCATTCTTAAGATTCTTGATTAATTCTTAATGTGGATGATTTTTTTCTTATAGCAGAAGTTAAAGCGGTATCTGGTACCGAGGGTTATGTAAGTATTAATTCTTTTTCGGATTTCAGCGAGAGATTTTTTCGGCTCAAAGAAGTTTATGTGGATTTTTTCGGCAATTTCAAAAAAATAATTGTCGAAGATGTTTCTATTTTAGGTAAAAGTATCAACCTAAAATTTAAGGGATTTGATTCCGCTGACGAAGCGGCCATTTTTCTCTACAAGAAAATCTTTATCGACAAAAAAGATTCAATTGTTTTGGATAAAGATTCTTTCTTTATTCATGATATTGTTGGAAGTGCAGTTTTTAGAAATTCTGTACAAATAGGAATAGTGGAAGATGTTTATATTCTTCCCGCTAATGATGTCTATGTTGTTAAAACAACAGATGAAAGAAGTGTTCTTATTCCGGCGGTAAAAGATTTTGTGAAAAGTTTTAATGCCGTTGATAAAAGATTGGATTTAGTTTCCGATTGCGATTTATTGTACGATGATGAGAATTGATATAATTTCGGCAGTGCCGGATTCTCTTGTTAGTCCTCTTAA
>CAZRMG010000443.1:0-2895 GCA_964601095.1 uncultured Melioribacteraceae bacterium
AACGATTTCGCGCAAGGTAATACCCATCGGGATTTCAACGAGGCCGCTGTATGTGATTTTACCGCTGAGTGCAAATACTTTTGTGCCTTTACTTGATTGAGTTCCAATAGAAGAAAACCAGATTGCACCGCGGTTGATTACTACAGGTATATTTGCAAAAGTTTCAACATTATTTATTACAGTTGGTTTACCGAAGAGACCTTTATCAGCTGGGTAAGGCGGACGCGGTTTAGGCATTCCTCTTTTACCTTCGATTGAAGCAAGAAGCGCTGTTTCTTCGCCGCATACAAAAGCGCCTGCGCCTTTTTTAATTTTGAGATTAAATTCAAATCCGCTTCCTAAAATATTTTTTCCTAGTAAACCATATTCTTTGCATTTATCAATCGCACGCAATAATCTTTCAATAGCCAACGGATATTCAGCGCGGCAATAAATATAACCGCTGGAAGCACCGATTGCGAAAGCTCCAATTGTCATTCCTTCGATTAATCTATAAGGATCACTTTCGAGAACTGAGCGGTCCATAAACGCACCCGGATCACCTTCATCCGCATTACAAACAATATATTTTTGATCGGCTTGTTTTTTATGAGCAAGTTCCCATTTTTTACCGGTTGGAAAACCGGCTCCGCCTCTTCCGCGTAATCCGCTGTCCAAAACTTCTTGAACAACTTTTGCGGGAGAATGAATTCTAAGAGCTTTATCCAAAGCTTTAAATCCGCCGGCAGCGATATATTCATCAATTGATTCAGGGTTAATAACACCGCAGTTTTCAAGCACAACTTTTAATTGGCGTTTGAAGAATGGTACATCTTTCATCGCCGGTAATTCTGCTGTTCCTTCACCATAAGTTGCTAAAAATCTTTTCTTAAAAACTCCATTATCAATCACGGTTGTTTTTAACAAATCAGGAACGTCTTTTACAGTAACTTCGCAATATGATATTCTGTCCTTCCCGGGTAATTTAATATCAACAATCGGTTCTTTAGCGCAATACCCAACGCAACCGGTAGGAACTATAACTGCCTTAATATTTTGCTTAAGCAATTCTTCTTCAATTGCTTTTTTAACTTTATCTGCACCGGAAGCTAATCCGCATGTCCCCATTCCAATAAAAATTACAGGCACTTCATTGGATGAATATTTCAAAGAATTGTTAATGCTTTGAAATTTTTCTTTACATTTATCGTCTTTATGGCAAAGAGGACCTTCAGTGCAGCATGCGATAAAAAGATCGCACGGTTTTTCAACTGAATGCCAGCATTGATTGCAGCATTTTTCAATAAAACTTTTCATTATACACTCGCAAGTTTTTCTGTTTTTGATTTTTCTTCTTTACGGTACTTATTTAAAATTTTGGGAATTTCTTTTATCGTGACCCTACCGTAATATTCGTCATTAATGTTTATTACCGGTGCAATACTGCATGCGCCAATGCAAGCCACTGTTTCAAGCGTGAACAATTTATCGCGTGTTGTAAAGCCCGCGCAAATTCCCAATTCATTTTCTAGTGCAGAAAGAATATTGGCGGAATTTTTAACATGGCAAGCTGTTCCTCTGCAAACACGAATAACGTTCTTCCCGAGCGGTAATAATCTGAATTGATTGTAAAAAGTTGCAACTCCATACACTCCGCTTAAGGGCATGTTTATGTGGTTTGAAATTTCTTTTAGTGCATCTTCGGGCAGATAGCCGTGAATTTCCTGCACATCCTGAAGCAACGGAATTAAATTGCTTCTATCATTCTTTGGGTACTTCTCGAATATTTGACTGTACATCTTATTCTCTCTATTTAGGTTTGCGATCTTATAAAGCACATTATATGCCAATACTTTCATTTGTTTTTACTCAATAAACGCATTTATTTTATCTACTAAAACGTTTAATATTTCTACAATTTCCTATCTGTGAGAATATTATTCTTTTATTTTCAAATTAAAATCGGACTTACTTTTTGTGTATCCTATTTAATTGTTCCTTATAAAATGAGTAAGTTTGCTTAAAAAATATTGGAGAGTAAGGTATAGATGAACGGAATACTTCTAAATGATAAAAAGAAGGCTGCATGGATTTCGTTAATTATAGGTTTCGGAATGTTCATTTCAAAAATCACTGCCTATTTTTTAACGGGATCAACTGCAATATTTTCCGATGCCGCCGAATCTGTAGTTCATATTGCTGCTACTTCAATCGCATTGTATAGTATTTACCTTAGTTCAAAACCCGCCGATGAATCACATTTATACGGGCATGGAAATATTGAATACTTTTCTGCCGGAATGGAAGGACTATTAATTATTATTGCTGCTCTTACTATTATTTATTCCTCCGCTTTAGATTTAATTAAAGGAGTCGATACTCGTCAGCTTGATATCGGTGCGTTTATAATAGGTATGGCCGGTATAGTGAATTTATTTCTTGGTTTCTATTTGATTAGAAAAGGTAAAGAGACAAATTCGCTTACATTAGTCGCAGATGGAAAGCATGTTCTAACAGATTCTTATACAAGCATTGGAGTTGTTATAGGGCTTGTGCTTGTAATATTAACGGGGTATTTAGTTTTAGATCCGTTAATTGCCATAGCTGTAGCTTTGAATATCTTATTTACTGGATACAAACTTATACGCGAATCTATCGGCGGATTGATGCACGAAACCGACATTGAAACTCTTAATAAAATAATTTCACAAATCAATAAGATTAAAAAGGATTATTGGCTTGATATTCATCATCTGCGTTTCTGGAAATCAGGCGACAGAGTATTTGTAGATTTCCACATTATACTTCCCTATTATTTTTCGATTAAACAATCGCACGATGAAGAACAATTTATTGA
This sequence comes from uncultured Melioribacteraceae bacterium, assembly GCA_964601095.1. Classification (GTDB taxonomy): domain Bacteria; phylum Bacteroidota; class Ignavibacteria; order Ignavibacteriales; family Melioribacteraceae; genus JAEWUC01. The sequence goes on from CAZRMG010000443.1 coordinate 2,837, forward strand.
AGCTGAATTATTAAAAGTGTTTCCCGCCGTAAGCATCCGCATTCATTCTGATTATTGTA
>CAZRMG010000444.1:0-1059 GCA_964601095.1 uncultured Melioribacteraceae bacterium
AGAGATATATCTCATTCCTCCGTTGAAAGAGTTATTGTACCCGATAGCTGCATCGCACTGGATTATATACTTGGCTTAGCTACAAAACTTGTTGATAATCTTATTATCTATCCTGATAATATGATCAAGAATTTAAACTTAACCCGTGGTTTAATTTTTTCGCAGACCGTTTTATTAAGGTTAACCGAAAAAGGAATGACGCGTGAAGATGCGTATGCCTTTGTACAAAAATCTGCAATGGATGTTTGGGCTGATCAAAATAAAAATCTTAAAGATGAATTGCTCAACTCCAAAGATGTCGGCAAATACCTAACTCTTGATGAAATTGATGAATTGTTCAACCCTGATAAACTTTTGAAAAACCTCAATTACATTTTCGCAAGATCTGTCGAAGCTGACTAACACATTTATGAGGTTGAAATAAAGATTCAACCTCTATTTTATAAAAACCTTGATTTCTCTTCATTTTGGCTTCTTTTTATAATTTCCAGCATTTTGAACACTTGACAAAATCTTTTCTAAAGCATAAATTAGCACTCACAATTTATGAGTGCTAATATCATTTTAATTTAATAAGGAGGTAAAAATGGCAAATTTCAAAATTCAACCTTTGGCAGATAGAGTAATTGTTAAAGCCAAAGAAGCTGAAGAAGTTACCAAGGGCGGTATCATTCTCCCCGATACTGCAAAAGAAAAACCAATTGAAGGTACAGTTGTAGCAGTCGGTTCGGGCAGAGTTACTGAAGACGGCAAATCTGTTGCTATGAATGTTAAAGTCGGCGATTCAGTTCTATACGGAAAATATTCAGGTACAGAAATTAAAATTGACGGCGTTGAATATTTGATTATGCGCGAAAGCGATATTTACGGAATTGTAAAATAAGTTTGATAAAATAAAAGGAGAAAGAATATGGCATCAAAAATAATTGAATTCAGCACAGACGCAAGAAGCTCACTTAAGAATGGCGTTGATAAACTTGCAAATGCTGTTAAAGTTACACTCGGACCTAAAGGAAGAAATGTAATTCTTGATAAAAAATTCGGTGCACCGACAGTTAC
>CAZRMG010000444.1:1069-2883 GCA_964601095.1 uncultured Melioribacteraceae bacterium
GGCGTTTCGGTTGCAAAAGAAATTGAACTTGAAAACCCGATTGAAAACATGGGCGCTCAAATGGTTCGCGAAGTAGCTTCCAAAACAAGCGACGTTGCCGGCGACGGAACAACAACAGCTACAGTTTTAGCACAAGCAATTTTCCGCGAAGGTTTAAAGAATGTTACAGCAGGCGCAAACCCGATGGATTTAAAAAGAGGTATTGATCTCGCCGTTACAAAAGTTATTGAATATTTGAAAACTATTAGCAAAGAAGTTGGCGGACGCGAAGAAATCGCTCAAGTTGGTTCTATCTCTGCTAACAACGATAAAACAATTGGTAACTTAATTGCCGATGCAATGGAAAAAGTAGGCAAAGACGGCGTTATAACTGTTGAAGAAAGTAAATCAGCTGAAACAACTTTGGATGTTGTAGAAGGTATGCAATTCGACCGCGGATATATTTCACCTTACTTTGTTACAAACAGCGAAACAATGGAAGCTTCTCTCGAAGATCCTTATATCTTGATCCACGATAAGAAAATTTCAGCGATGAAAGATCTTCTTCCTGTACTCGAAAAAATTGCTCAAGCCGGTCGTCAAATGTTAATTATTGCAGAAGACCTTGAAGGCGAAGCTCTTGCAACTTTAGTAGTAAATAAATTAAGAGGAACTTTAAAAGTTGCAGCAGTAAAAGCTCCCGGATTCGGCGATAGAAGAAAAGCAATGCTCGAAGATATTGCTATTCTTACCGGCGGTACTGTAATTTCAGAAGAAAGAGGATTCAAATTAGAAAACGCAACTTTGGAATACTTAGGCCGCGCTAAAAAAATCAACATCGATAAAGACAATACAACAATTGTTGAAGGCGCCGGTACTACGGAAGAAATCAAGAAAAGAATAAATGAAATCAAAGCTCAGATTGAAAAAACAACATCTGATTACGATAGAGAAAAATTACAGGAACGTTTGGCAAAATTATCCGGCGGCGTTGCAGTATTAAAAATAGGCGCTGCTACAGAAATAGAAATGAAAGAAAAGAAAGCACGCGTTGAAGATGCACTCCATGCAACAAGAGCTGCAGTTGAAGAAGGAATTGTTCCGGGCGGCGGAGTTGCTTTAGTCCGCGGTATCGCAGCTTTGGATAAAGTAAAAGGCGAAAACCAAGATCAAAATACAGGTATAAAAATAATCCAAAAATCTCTTGAAGAACCATTGAAACAAATTGCAGCAAATGCCGGTTTGGAAGGTGCTGTTGTTCTCAACAAAGTTCTTGAAGGCAAAAACGATTTCGGTTTCAATGCTGCGACTGAAACTTATGAAAACTTAATGAAGTCAGGCGTTATAGATCCTACAAAGGTTACAAGAACCGCGTTGGAAAATGCAGCCTCTGTTTCTTCATTATTAATTACTACCGAAGCAGTTGTTTACGAAAAGAAAGAAGAAGAAAAACCAATGCCTGCTATGCCACACGGCGGTATGGACGGAATGTATTAAAAACGAGTGTAGAACGAAGAGTTCAGAGTGTAGAATGGGTCCCGCTTTTAGCGGGACTTTTTATTTTAGAACTTCTTTGCGGAAATATTCCATAGTAATTTTTAAACCTTCTTCCCTTTTAACTTTTGGCTCCCAGTTCAAAATATTTCTCGCTCGCGTAATATCGGGCTGGCGGACTTTGGGATCGTCTTCGGGTAAATCTTTATACACAATTTTACTTTTTGAATCGCATAGTATGATCACTTCTTCTGCAAAGTTTTTTAATGTAATTTCTTCGGGGTTACCGATATTAACAGGATCAGTTTCTTTTGATATCAATAACTTGTAAATGCCGTCGA
>CAZRMG010000445.1:0-2882 GCA_964601095.1 uncultured Melioribacteraceae bacterium
GATCTTGGTGGGCGTGCGAGATAAAAACAAAATCGAACGGCAAATTGTTAAGCAAATCGAAATTAGGTAAAGAATCCAAACCTTTTTTACGCGGATGGATTCCGCAATCGAGAAGAATTCCTGTGCCGGAAATATTTAAGTAGAAACAACTCGCACCGATTTCGTCCGCCCCGCCAAGAGGTAAAAAATGTATCATTTAAAACCATCATTAAAAACAAGCAATTCCATTTGATATTTCTTGAAAAGTAAAAATGGTATTAGGCCTTTTCAGCTTTCAATTGATTTCTCATTTCGCGGCGTTCGCGGTACAACTGCCCTATTTCAGCGCCAATAATAAAAATACATGACGAATAAAAAACCCAAAGCAGTACAACAACAATCAAAACAAAAGCACCGTAAATTGCGCTCGATCCGAAAAAATGTCTTATGTAATAGCCGAAAATATTCCGTGCGATTTCCCAAAGTAATGTAGTCCAAAACGCGCTTAAAAGCGCCACGCGCTTTTTCAATTTTTCATAGGGTATGAAATAAAAAAGTAAGAAGAACATTCCGAGCATAAAAAAAATCGAAATTATTCTAATTATATTATCCATCAAAGTGTTAAGATTAAAACTGCTAAACAATTTGGTATTATCGGCTTCTTCCATGAAAATGCTTAAAGCGGGAAGTATGAAAGTGGAAATTGTAATAAACAAAACGAGTAATAAAACCATTCCGATATCTCTTAACAGTCCGACAAAAGCATTCTTCTGAATTTGCGTATGAAAAATTTGATTGAGGATTGTTCTCATACTGGAAAAAATCCATGTTGAAGTAAATATCAAACCGATAACACCAATAAAACCTGCAATTGTTTTATAAACTATAACTTCGGGCAAACGGGTTTGTATAACTCGCTTTGTATATTCCGCATAAGTCGGGTACGGAATAATTGTATCAATTATTCTGCTGATTTGCTCTTGAAGTGTTTGTGTATCAAAGATATTGCCGAGAAGCGAAAACATAAGAAGTATAAAAGGAATCATTCCCAAAAAAAGAGAATAAGAAATTCCGGCAGCGGAAAAGAAAAGATTGTGATCGTCAATTCTTTTTATTAATCCGCCGAAATAATGCCTAAAAAATTCAACAATCTCTTTCAGTACGTTATGCGGTAAATAGCCGCGTACTTTTTTAAGAATTTTAAACTGTAGCATTTAACCGCCTATTGCATGATTCATTCTTTTCGAAATTGAATTGTAGTACAAATCAGCTAATAGGTTTAATGAAAAATCATATTGGTCGTTAATTATAAGATCTTTTCCGCCCGTTGTGCCGAGTAAAGTATAAGGCGTAAAACTTTTGGATGCAATGTTTTCGAATTTCTCTTTGTTCTCTTCGGCAACCGAAATAACAACTCTCGATTGACTTTCGGAGAAGAAAGAAAAATCATCGCGCGTTTTTACAGGTAATTTAACTTTCGCACCGATCATTTTTTCTTTATTGATAATACAGCATTCGGCAAGAGCAGTTATAATTCCGCCTTCGGAAATATCATGGGCAGAATTAATAATTTTTTCTTCAATCAGTTTTAAGATAAGAGAATGTAAATCTTTCTCGGCTTGAAGATCGATACGAGGTATTTCGCCCGTAACAAGATTGTGCGCAATTTTTAGATACTCGCTTCCGCCGATTTCTTCATAATCTTCGCCGAGTACATAAATAAAATTATTTTCTTCTTTGAATTCCGCAGTTGTAACTTTATCCAATCCTTCAATCAATCCAACCATTCCAATTACCGGTGTTGGATAAACTGCAGTTTCAGGGCTTTCATTATAAAAACTTACATTGCCGCCGGTTACAGGAGTGTTAAAAAATCTGCATGCTTCGCCCATTCCTTCAATTGCTTTTTTAAAGCACCAGTACATTTCCGGTTTGTACGGATTGCCGAAGTTCAAACAATTTGTTATTGCTAATGGAACCGCTCCTGAACAAACAACATTACGCGCGGATTCTGCAACTGCAATCTTCGCGCCTTCTTTCGGATTGAGATAAACATATCTTCCGTTGCAATCTGTTTTAGCCGCAATGGCTTTGTCGGTATCTTTTATTAAAATTACAGCAGCATCTGATCCAGGTCCAACTATAGTATTTGTGCGAACCATTGAATCGTATTGATCGTAAACCCATTGTTTAGACGCGATGTTCGGTGATGAAAATATTTTTTCGAATATCTCGCCGATGTTTTGCGGTTCGGGCAATTTACTTAAATCGAATTTGCGGGTTTCTTCAAGATATTTCGGTTCTTTAACCTCGCGGTAATAAACCGGAACATTTCCGCCGAGAGCAAGTTCCTGCGGATTAATTTCCGCTTTCTTTTCGCCGTGATAATTAATAATTAGTTTTTCTTCGTCGATAACTTCACCGACGATTTCGCAATTCAAATCCCATTTGGAGAAAATTTCTTTGATCTTATCTTCGTAACCTTTTTTTGCAACAACGAGCATTCTTTCCTGACTTTCGGAAAGCATAATTTCGTAAGCGCTCATTCCGTCTTCGCGTAGAGGTACTTTATTAAGATCGATTATCATTCCCGATACGCCTTTGGCACTCATTTCTGAAGTTGAGCATGAAATACCCGCAGCGCCCATATCCTGTATGCCAACAATTAAATCTTGCTTTATAATTTCTAATGTAGCTTCGAGCAAAAGTTTTTCAGTGAAAGGATCGCCTGCTTGAACCGAAGGACGTTTCGATTCGGATTTTTCAGAAATTTCTTCAGACGCAAAAGTAGCGCCGTGAATTCCGTCGCGCCCTGTTGACGAACCGACAATCATAACCGGGTTGCCCTTCCCTTTTGCAACAGCCGAAACAACATAACGTGTATCAACAATTCCGATAGCCAT
>CAZRMG010000446.1:0-2875 GCA_964601095.1 uncultured Melioribacteraceae bacterium
AAAATAAAGAACTGTCAAATCTTACTTTTCAATTATATCAATTATCTAAATTTTATGTCTAAATAATCAAATTCTCAACCATTCCTCTTGATCCTTTAATTCTCCCTTTCTTCCCCTAAGCAAAACAAAAAATCCCCGACAATGAACTGTACCCCAAAAGTTAGACAAAAAACTTTTGGGGTATTTTTATGGAAAAGAGTAAGAGAAAAAATCTGAAGCATAATTATTCAGATAAAATGAGAGTTGTTGATCTCTATGAAAGAGGTCATGGCTCAAGAATTATAAGTAGGGATTTACACATCAGCCGTACAGTAGTACAAACATGGATTCGTTTATATCAAAGTAACGGGTTCTCAGGATTTGATAAACAAACCAACAAAGTACTAAGCATCGAATTAAAGGAGGATGTTGTACGTGATGTATTAAATAAATGTATATCTTTCCCTGCGGTAGCACTCAAATATGGCATAAGCCAATCTGCAGCTTATCAATGGGTTCAGCTTGTAAAACAAGAAGGCTTCAGCTCATTAAAGGAAACAAAGCAAGGGCGTCCGCCAACAGTTATGGGAAGACCAAAGAAGAAACAGCCAGAAACAGAATTAGAAAAGTTAGAAGAAGAACTTCGTTACTTAAGAGCGGAGAATGCCTACTTAAAAAAAGTGAGAGCTTTAGTTCAGGAACGGCTATTACGCGAAAGCGAGAAGCCGCCAAAGCCATCGAAGAACTAAGGCTTACACATGAACTTTCACATTTACTGAAAGCTTCATCGATGGCACGTGCAACATTCTATTATCATTTACAACGCCAAAAGATCCCTGATAAATATCTTTCTGTGCGAGAGCAGATAAGTGATATTTTTACGTCCAATATGGGCAGGTATGGCTACAGGCGGATTACTCTGGAACTTCATAACAGATCCATTGCAATCAATCACAAAACGGTAGAGAGGCTTATGCGTGAAAATGGAATTAAATGTCAGGTAAGACTTAAAAAATACCGCTCCTACAGAGGCCAGGAAGGTAAAATTGCACCCAATCTACTGAACCGTAATTTTGCAACTACTATTCCAAACAGCAAATGGGTAACTGATATAACAGAGTTTGCTTTATTTGGGCAGAAAAGGTATTTATCTCCCATATTGGACTTATACAATGGAGAGATAATAAGTTATACCATAAGTGAACGACCAAATTTACAAATGGTAACCAGCATGCTTACAAATGCAATTAAAAATATCAAAAGAAATACTGATTTAATCTTGCACTCTGATCAAGGTTGGCACTATCAACATACATCTTATCAAAATACATTGAGAGAGACAGGTATAACTCAAAGTATGTCCAGAAAAGGAAATTGTTTAGATAATGCTGTAATGGAAAACTTTTTTGGACTTCTCAAATCTGAATTGTTATATTTGAAGAAGTTTTCCAGTATTGAACACTTTGAATCTGAACTTAAAAACTATATTTATTATTATAACAACCACAGAATCAAGACTAAACTAAAAGGACTAAGCCCGGTTATGTTCCGAACTCAGTCCAATTAATTTTTATTTATTAATCCGTCCAACTTTTTGGGGGCAGATCAAAACCCGGATTTTTTTTATCGTTAGCAATTTGTACACTGAAAAACCATGCACGATCGTGTGCAAATTCCACAGCCTGTGCATTTGCTGTAATCTATTTCTGGTGCGCTAGTTGAATTCTTCTGTACAATAGCACCAACCGGACATCGGCTAATTGATGGACAATGATGGTTCTGAGGACAATACTGTTCATTTATAACGATATTTCTTTTCATTTGGTTTTTTTATTTAAATTTAGGTGCAAATATAAATCTATTGTTTTATATCTATATATATGCATATGTAAATTTTAATTTAATTTATATAAAATTTTAAGCAACTTTTTAGCGTGATTCTTAAACCCTGGAGTACTGTCTTCTAATTGATTTTCAATTACTGCAATTAATTCCTTAGCAAGCACCGGCTCAATTTTAACATAATTATATATTATCTCCATGGCAAACATTTTTACTGCAGTTGGATTTATGGCATCTTCGAGCCAGTTAAAACAACGGTCAATCAATAACCCAAGCCGATCTTCATCAAGTTTATTTAAATCTATTGTTGATAGAATTTTTAAACTATGCCTACGTTGATTATCTTTTTTGGTATTTGGTAAAAAATCAATCATCTTATTAATATATGGATTGATTATCTCCGGATGTTTTAGCCAAACTGTTTCTACAACCCAAAAAGCACGACCCGAAACATGGGGATCATTAGATAAAGCAATAATCATAATTTCATTAAAAAGATCTTCATTGCATCCAATAACCGATGCCATATAGTCTGTATTCTGTTTCGAAAGTTCTGCTCTAAGTTGATCTGCAAAATTCATGTAACGAGTTTTATTCAATAAAAATACAAAAGAGAATTAAATTACTATAAAAAACCACGAGAAGAGATTAAAATTTTAAACATTGTTTAAATAAATCTGTTTATACAATAAAAAATGATTATCAAAAGCAAACTCATATTATTAATCATTACGTTATCAATAAGTTATATGGCAAATTCACAAACAAAGTCAGAAAATGAAATCGCCACGTTTGGGTCGGGATGTTTTTGGTGCAGCGAGGTAATTTTTGAGCAATTAAAAGGGGTAGAATCCGTGTTGTCGGGTTACTCGGGAGGAAAAACCGAAAATCCAACATATAAAGAAGTATGTACTGGCGAAACGGGTCATGCTGAAGTTATTCAAATAACATTTAATTCAACCTTAATAAGCTACACAGAGTTACTCGAAATTTTCTGGCAAACACACGATCCAACAACATTGAACAGACAAGGAGCCGATGTTGGAACTCAATA
>CAZRMG010000447.1:0-2871 GCA_964601095.1 uncultured Melioribacteraceae bacterium
TAGAGCAAGCCGTAATCTTTCTTCGCTTTCCTCAAGCGCTTTTTGAGATTTATATTCTTTGGTTTGATCTTTAAATACTAAAACCACACCCGATATTTCACCATTTTTGTTTTTTATAGGAGCGCCGCTGTCGGCAATTGGTGTCTCGATCATACTCTTAGAAATCAAAACAGTATGATTTGCAAGTCCGACAACCTTTCCTTCTTTCAATACTAAAGTAACAGGGTTTTCTACTGTTTCTCTTGTCTTTTCATTAATAATTTTAAATACATTTTGAAGATTAATTCCTTTAGCTTCTTCTTCTTTCCAGCCTGTAAGGCGTTCCGCTTCGTGGTTCATCTGTTTAATTCTTCCGCTTACATCCGTAGTTATTACACCGTCGCCAATGCTGTATAGTATAGTTTTAAATTCTTCCTGCGATTCCCACAATTTTTTTTCTGTATTATATAATTCTCTGTAAATATTTTTCTGACGCGAATTGTAAATGAGTACAAGTCCGGAACCAGAAAGTAGTATAAGTAGCAAAACGAAAACTGCTATAACAAATGTTCTAAAATTCAATTTGGAAAATACTTCGCTTTTATCAACCTCGGAAACAATATACCAATTTGTGGCGGGCACTGGACTTAAATGAGAAAGTACCTCCTCATTTCTATAATCTTTTCCTTGGAAAATACCTTGTTTACCGAGTACCGCATTAACAATCGAGAATTCTGTTTTATTAAGAACTGTTTTTTCTTTTAATGCAGTATTCTTCTTATGCCTCAGTTCATTTAATACAAGAGCGTAATTATTTTCTCTACGTACTAAAATTGTTTCGGCGGTTTTGCTTGATGTGGGCCATGATTGAATTATTGGATAGATGTTATTTGCTGCTTGCGAAACTCCCAATAGCTTGTTTAAAGGCGCAATAAAACAAATTTGGATGTTGCTATTTTTTTCATTGATGTAGAGATCTGTTGAAATAACCTGTTGTGTTAGTAAAGATTTTTTAATTCGGTTTTGAAGAAGTGTATCCACATAATCATAAGAAGCATTAGTTGATAATATTACTTTACCTTCAAAGTCCGTAACCAGAATGTTTTTATAATTATGTTCTTCCTGCAAAGAAGCGACTTCTTGCAGTAAACCCGATTTCATTGATTGATTTTCTGTTGTCTTCCATCTATTTATATAACTTAATAAAATAGGATTTCGAGCAAGAATTCCGGCATCATTTAATTCGTCTTTATACCATTCGGAAATTTGATCTATTTTAAGTTTAGCAATTGTTTTCAGCTCATCATGCTTAACATCCCTGATTCTATTTTCTTCATATTTATATATTAAAATCCCCGCAAAAATTAAGATAAGACTTAACCCAAAGGTTAGAAAAAGGACATCTCGTTTTCTTGAAAGATATTTTCTTTTTTCGGCAGCCATATGCACCAATATTATTGAAATTATAAGAAAAATTTAATTACAATTTAGAAAATGAAATACTGAAAAAAATGATCTGTGTCAATCAGTCCGGTCAAAAAGTATGTCGAAGTAGGATTAACTATTTCTTTTTGGTATGTAAATTTGTTATCGAAATGAATTGGGTTGTCGTAAAAATTAACCGTATTCGATTTATAAGTCTGCATAATATCTTCTTATTAAATTACTTAAAAATTCAACTATCCGGTTCTTGCTTACAATCCGAAAATATATTAGTAGTCCTACAACAACCCAATTTTGAAAATAAGTTATGCTAATATTTTAATAGACTCAATAAGTTCCATTCCTTTTTCTAAAGCTTGTTTGTTTAATGGGATAAGGTGATGATACCTTTCCGGCAATACTTTTTTAAGTGCTTCTAGAGCTGTTTCGAATTTAATTATGGGCTTCTTTTTAAGAAAAGCGCCGAGAATAATCATATTCATCACTTTCGTATTCTTCAATTTTGCCGCTTCATTTGCAGCTTCAATTGCCGCTATTTCGATATCTGTTCTTTTGGGTGGATTTAGTATTGTACTTGATTCATAAATCAAAAAACCGCCTGGTTTAACTGAATGTTCAAACTTGTCGAGTGAAGGTTGATTTAAAGCTATCACGGTATCAAACTTTGTTAGAATAGGCGAACTGATTTTTTGATCGCTCACAATTGTTATACAATTGGCAGTGCCGCCGCGCATCTCAGGGCCATACGAAGGCATCCAGCTAACTTCTTTATTTTCAATAACACCTCCGTAACAAAGGATTTGTCCCATTGAAAGTACTCCCTGTCCGCCGAATCCCGCAATAATAATTTCTTCAGTCATGTTATGCCTCCTTTCCGTTTTTGTTTGGTACTTTTAAATCGCCAAGCGGGTAAAATGGAAACATATTTTCTTCCATCCACTTGTTTGATTCTTTAGGAGTCATTTTCCAGTTTGAAGGACAGTTTGAAACTATTTCAACAAATGATAATCCTTTGTTCAATTCCTGGTATTTAAAACCGTTTAATATTGCTTTCTTTGCTTTGCGTACATTATTCGGATTATTGACTGCTGTACGAGTACAATAATAAACTCCGGGAAGTTGTGCCACAAGTTCGGTAATTTTTAATGGATTGCCCATAACTGAAACATCCCTGCCGAACGGTGTTGTTGTGGATTTCATACCGACTAAAGTTGTCGGCGCCATCTGCCCGCCTGTCATTCCGTAAATTCCATTGTTAATAAAAACTATTAAAATGTTTTCACCACGGTTGCAAGTATGAATTGTTTCGCCTGTTCCAATCGCAGCCAAATCTCCGTCGCCTTGATATGAAAAAACATATTTATCGGGCAGTACTCTTTTGATACCCGTTGCTACAGCGGAAGCTCTTCCGTGAGCCGCTTCAGTCATATCAACATTCAAATAATTGTA
>CAZRMG010000448.1:0-2869 GCA_964601095.1 uncultured Melioribacteraceae bacterium
TCGGGTGTTGATTTTTAGAAGTAATAATTTCAACTTGATCGCCGCTGTGAAGCACTGTATCAAGCGGAACAATTTTGTTGTTAACTTTTGCCCCAATGCACCTGTTGCCAACATTACTGTGCACTTCGTAAGCAAAATCTACCGGGGTCGAATTTAACGGCAATCTTCTTAACTCACCTTTGGGAGTGAATATATAAATTTCATCTTGGTAAAGATTCAATTTGAAACTTGCAAGAATTTCTTTAGTAGCTTCATCTTTTGATGCATTTTCAAAAATGTCGCGGATCCAATTAACCCATTCTTCAAGATCGGCATCACCGCTGTTTGCATTGTGGCTTTCTTTATACTTCCAGTGCGCGGCAACACCGCGTTCGGCAATTTCATGCATCTTTCTAGTTCTTATTTGTACTTCTACAAGTTTTCCTTCGGGGCCGATTACTGTTGTATGAATCGATTGATAATTATTCTTTTTGGGAATTGAAATAAAATCCTTGAATCTATCGGGTATCGGTTTATACAATTGATTGATTATTCCAAGCACATAATAACATTCATTCGGATCATTGCTTTCCAAAATAATTCTGACAGCAAGTAAATCATAAATATCTTCGAATGGTCTGTTCTGCATAACCATTTTCCGATAAATACTGTAAAGATGTTTCGGTCTACCGCCGAGTTCATAAACAAGTTTGTGTTCGTGAAGTTTGTCAACAACGGGCTTTACAAATCTATTTATGAATGACTCCCGTTCGCGGCGGGTATTGTTAATTCTTTTGGCGATATCGTCATAAGCTTCTTTGTTGAGATATTTGAAAGATAAATCTTCCATTTCCCATTTAACCGCGCCGAGACCGAATCTGTGGGCAAAGGGCGCATAAATTTCAAGTGTTTCCTTCGCAACTCTTCTTTGTTTTTGAGGATGAACAAACTCAAGTGTGCGCATATTGTGAAGACGATCGGCAAATTTAACAAGTATAACACGTACATCTTTAACCATCGAAAGCAAAAGTTTGCGATAATTCTCAGCTTGAGTTATTTCCTGTCCCTTAAATACACCGCCGATTTTAGTAACACCATCGACAATTTCAGAAACTTCTTTGCCGAATTCTTTTGTAATAAATTCAATACTTATGTCGGAATCTTCAACAACATCATGAAGTAAAGCGCTGATAACGGAAATATCATCTAAAGGAATTTCGCGGGCAACAACCATAGCAACTTCGTACGGATGATTGAAATAAGGTTCACCCGAAGCTCTGAAATCGTTTTTATGCGATTCGTAACTCAACTGAAATGCTTTGCGGAATAATTCCTCGTTTACCGAGGGTAAATTTTTATGACATGCTTCAAGCAAATCATCCAGCATACGTTTATGTTTTATGCTAATTGTTGCTTCCATCAGCGCCAAATCGTTTTTGTAATTAATATTATTCTTTTCTGTCAAAGTCAATAACCTAATAAATCATCATTATTGTTATCAATACTCTTGTTTTTTTAACTCAACTAATGTAACAACTAAAAAGTGCCAAATGTTCTATCTCCCGCATCGCCTAAACCTGGTAAAATATATCCGACTGAACTTAATTGTCTATCCAATGAAGCGGTAAAAATAGGAATTTCAGGATGTTCATTGTTCATTTTCTCCACGCCTTCCGGCGCAGCTATTAAACAAGCCAAAGTGCAATCTTTAGCTCCCCGTTTTTTCAAATAATTAAATGAGGCAACAGCACTGCCCCCGGTTGCCAGCATTGGGTCTAAAAGAATCGTCATTGAAATTTCCAATTCCTTTGGAGTTTTGTAATAATAATCGATCGGCTCAAGAGTTTTTTCATCGCGCTGCAAACCAATATGTCCAACTTTTGCATCGGGTATCATTTGTAAAAACGAACTTACCATACTCAAACCCGCACGCAATACCGGTACAAGCACAACTTGCTTTTTTAATTTGTAGCCAATAGTTGTTTCGAGAGGTGTTTCAACTTTAATTTCATTTAATGTTAGAGACTTCCCAATTTCGATAGCGATGGCGTAAGATATCCTGCTTAATGCGGCACGAAATCCTTCAGTTTGAGTTGACTTGTCGCGTAAAATTGTCACGTCTCTTTTTACAAGAGGATTATCAAGAATAGTAAGTTTTCCCATTATAATTCCGTATTTATTTTTCGACCGAGTACCGACAACAAATTCACAAAAGGTGAAAGAGGCGGCGTATAATTATAATTTATTTTCGCAAGTTCATTTGCTTTTGTTTTATTATTTATGAAAGATGCAATCAAATCACCGTAGCCGGCAACCTCCGAACCGCCAAGGAAAAATCCGCCGAGAATCAGTTTAGAACTTTTTTCAACTAATATTTTTCCAAACACGTTTTGCGAATGCGGCATAACTTTAACAAGGTTTGGAGCAACAGCAGTTACCGAAATAAAATTAATGTTATTCAACTTAGCTTGTGAAGAATTTATTCCAAGCGTTACTAAAAATTTATCGAATATTTTTACACCGACATTTTTTACAACATGTGAAATAAAAGCATTTCCTCCGGCTGCATTCTCACCGGCAATATGCCCGTACTGCTGTGCCAAAGTTGCTATTGGTAATAATTCATGTTGCCCTGTTACTTTGTTTACAACTTCAATATTATCACCCGCCGCAAATATATTAGGATCGGATGTTTGTAATTTGTTATTAACCTTTAAACCGCCATGCTTCCCTAATTCAAGTTTAGCAGCAACGGCAAGATCATTATTCGGTTCAAACCCGGTTGCAGTTATGACTAAATCAAAATCATTAACCCTTCCATCCACATTCGCGGATACAACTTTGTTATCATTCTTAATAAATTTTACTTTATCAGTACCGCCAATATAAT
>CAZRMG010000449.1:0-2855 GCA_964601095.1 uncultured Melioribacteraceae bacterium
ATATATTTTCCCGGGCCAAACAATGAATCTATTTGCGCATCCGAAAGATTGCCTGAAGAAATATCTTTGTTGAATAAACTAAGGGCAGCCTGAGAAGTGAATATAATATTCTGATTGTCTAACGCAAACATCAGATCTGTTCCTATCACCGCGTTCTCTTGCGGACGTGCACTGTATTTAACAGAACCCGGATCATCTTTTGAATGCAGGTAAGATAAACCGAATTGAAAATTTTCACCGCTTCCAAACGAAGGACGAACCGCAAAAATTTGTCTGTTATACGTACCCATCGAAACTTTTGCGTATTCGCTTCCATTGTTAATCGCAATTATATCTGAAGCCAACGGGGCTTCTCTCGGTGCGTATGTTTCCAAAACTTTGCCTTCAACTTTCCGAACAGTTTCACCGAAAGAAGCTTGCACATTAAAAACGCCCAAATTTAATGAACCGCTTACACCGCGAATTCTTTTTCCATCCATAATTAAATTCGGGTAGCGCGGGTATGAATCGCCAAGTTTCAACGAAAGTAAATCGTCTTTTTGAATTGATGCAGAATACCTGTTATACGGCTGTAAATTGTTTTTTTCTTCCGATGTAAAATACACATACCCATTGAAGCGCCAGCTTTCGTCTGTAGCGTTTGCTTCGGCGTTTATATTATTATACCAAGTTGATGAACTATTAAAAGATTCGGTTCTTGATTCGGCACGTACATTTCCATAGTATTTCCAGGCAGAAGCCATTTGTTCGGCAACAGTTCTTGTAACAACCTGGAAATTTTTATTTACCGTATGATATAAATTTCCTTCAGTGTCAAAGACTTCCACTTTTAATAACTTTGCGCCGATGGGAATTTCATCCAAATTTTCACTGCTGATTAAAAGCATATCGCCTGCATCTAATTTATTTGATGAAATATCCTGATCATTCAAATAAATTTTTGTTTTCGCAACATCGATATTTGAAGGCGCTTTGAAAAACGAAATTGAAATTAGGAAATCTTCATCGGTAATTATTTCACCGTCGGCGGGACTTAAAACAAGAATTTCCTGATCTTTTACCGAAAGGCCGGCTACTGCAATTTGAAGAGGTGAAACGCCTTGTTCGACATCAAGCGGAAAAGTTTGAGATGATCCATCTTTCAAATCGATTACAATATAATATTCAATAAACGGCGGCTGTATAAATTCGCCTTCAATTGTTGCTGAAGCAGAAGTACCTGCAATCAGCATTTCAACTTTTTGATACTCGCTTTGTCCGAATGATCGGAATGCAACATTCAACGCTGAAATATTTTCCGGCGAAATTAAATCTGCTGTTATCACCAAAGGTGATTTGTCTTTTGCATCCCCGGTTTTCACAGAAGAAATGAAATTACTCATTTGAGCTGTAGTGTCAATTACAAAAACACTCATGCAGAAAAAAAACAGGACAAAAAATTTCAAAAAATCTTTCGGCTTTGTAGAATTATTTTTCATTTTCCAATTCCACGATTATTTGAATGTTTTTATTATTAATTACCGGGCCCGTAATATTTTATTTCAACCTCGCCCTTGTTTGTTTTTATTTTTACTTTCTTTTCGTTGATATTTTTTGTTGAGTTGAACATATTAATGTTGTTTTGTGTTGCCTGCCCTGTATTACATTGACCGTCGCCTGTAATAACTATTGTGCTTCCGGCTGTTAGTGAATCACATCCTGCAGAACCTGTTAAACCGGCGCTGCCGGAATTTAAATACATTGTAAAAGTACTGTCTTCGCTGTAATTCAAATATCCGTCTGTTCCCCTAATTGATGCAACAACAGTCGGTGTGGTAAATTTAAATTCTTCATCAGTCGATTGCTTGTTAACTTCAAAGTTGATTAATCCTTTTTGAATAAACGTATTCTTATTCATGGCTTTTTCTTTTTTAGTGCCGTAAATATGAAGAATAGAATTTTCGCGTACTCTTAATAATCCCGAACCGTCCGTGAACAGAACAAGTGCAAGTGACTTATCGCCGGTTTTTACTTCTCCGCCGTCTTCCAACAGAGTTCCTGTTTTTGCAAGTTCCCAATCGGATTGTTCTGGAGTCTTTCGGTATGTAACATCTAAAACTATTCTTTTTACGAAAGCAACAGTATTTGAAGGCGTTTGTTTCGCCGCCGATTTATTACCGCCTTCTTTATCATTCGATAAAAATCCCATTAAAAACGGCAATAAAAGAATCAATGTTATAATCTTTATCTTTCTCATATGGCCACCCATTTTTTACTGTGCTGTAAATTCTATTGATATTAGAGATTGATCATTAGCGTTAAGATAATTAAGCAGACTTAACAAATCGCCGAATGCAACGTTATTATTATTCTCATCCGTAATTTGAATTTGGTCAATAGTAACTTCGCCGTTTTTAAGTTGATTAATAAAATTTTGACTCACCTTGCCGCTTAGTAATTCTGCAAGTTGAAGAATGTTTGGATCTGTTTGAATGTTTTGATTATTCGAAGAACCGCTTTGCGAGCTGGTAAAAAAAGTTATTATTTGACTGGCTAATTCATCTTGCCCGCCGGCGCTTGGTACAATTGCTTTTACAATATTGGTTAATAGATTCATCTTCTTTCCAGTTTTCACATAAATCATGAAAGAAAGATGCAGCACCTCGGATAGACACTTCCTCGTTTCCGTGTATTCCAGCTATGAACAAAATTTTAGGGAGTGGCCTATTCTCCTGCGGGTTGTTTGGCAAGTTTGCAAGACCAAACCTTAGCTGCCATATTTCATGCTCCCCACTTTCATCAAAACCAAGAACTTCTTTTGTAACGTACTCAGGGTACTTGTCTACCAAGTTTTGGTATACTTCGTAGACCTCAAG
>CAZRMG010000450.1:0-980 GCA_964601095.1 uncultured Melioribacteraceae bacterium
AAAAGAACCGAGACAGCCCGGTGCAGCACCAAGCAGTGAAGCTACAAAATACTGTTTCCATTTATTGCCGGTCTGCAGAATAGCTTCAAGTTTACCCTTTGTTTTCACGTTAATGAAATCAACAGCAATCATCATTAACAATACAAAGGAAGTGACTTTTATCGATTCTTTGAAAACATTAAATACTATTTCTATAGTCATAAACAATTGCGCTTATATACCATTCAAATTTAAGTTTTAGAATTTACTTAACTGAAGTTACACAAAATCAAGAAGTGGGTTGTCATGCCAGCGAAAGCTGGCATCTATAATTTGGGAACGCCCGAGAATCGTAGATTCCGGCTTCCGCCGGAATGACAAACGAAAGAGAACAAACTTAAATGCCTTTTTACGCAACCTCAGTCAATAATAAATACTTTTCCAACACCAGCTTCAATATATCTTGTATCAAAAAATTGCTTAAACATTTTTCTTGTATTTTCACCAGAACAATGTGTCGGTGCAACATTTTGAACTTCCAAAGAAAATATTTTTTGAATCAAGTCATTCAAACTATCTTCAGTAATATTTCTTAGGTGAAACCCACCTAAAACAAGATTGATTGATTCATCCGCGAATTGTTTCTTTGCTAATTCAAGAATGTTAATTATGCCGGGATGCGCACAACCGGTAATAACAACAATTCCCTTCTCACTTCGGATAGCCATTGCTTGCTCAGGTATTAAAAATTTGATTTCGCCAAGAGTAAATACGTTTGGCAGAATTTCCATTGCATCGGAAATCTGCATTGATTCAGTATTCGAATTTTTTATGACGTCAACTATTTCTTTTGGAAATGATTGGGGATAATATACTTTCACTTTGGAATTCACTTCTAAAAAATCTTTAAGTCCGCCGGTATGATCGTTATGCAAGTGAGACAGGAATACTATATCAATACTTCTTGGATCGATACCGAGTTTTTCCATAAATTCGAAAGC
>CAZRMG010000450.1:990-2852 GCA_964601095.1 uncultured Melioribacteraceae bacterium
TTTCCATATTATCCAATAAAACATCACCTTTACCACCGGTATCGAAAAGTATTTTATGATTACCTATTTCAACAACACATCCGAATCCCCAATCTGTTTGTAAATTTTCATTATAAGAATAATTATCATATACAACTGTGAGTTTAAGATTTGTTTTCTCTTTTGTTTGATTATTTGCCGACATCATTCCATTCCATGTTATTAAAAAAAATAGCGAGTAAAAAGACAATACTAATAATGCACTTTTCATAACGTCCCCAATTTATTTTTGTAACAAAAATTAAGGTAAAAGTACCGCGGCTGCAATTACTGTAGTCCATAATCCTTTTTTCTCTCCTTCAGCAGTTTGAGTAACATTAAATGTTTTCACAATTTTACCCGACATCTTGAATACTTGTTCTCTTTCATTCCAATCAGTATCGGAATCGAATTTTACACCTAAAGTTGTTGCAAGCATTTGAGCAGCCAAATCTTCGGCATAATCACCGGCGATTTTTTCCTTTACACCGTACGGGTGATATTCTGAAAGATAACCGTAATGTTTGCCGTCAGCCGGGATTGCAACACCGATAGATGAAGCGATCAACCTGTTGGGTTCGTTTGTTGAATTACGCGCCATAACCGCGAATGTAATTTGCCCGGCATTTAATTCTTTTAATCCCTGCTGTTTAGAAATTATTTTACACCCGGGCGGATAAATACTGCTAACCGAAACAAGATTACATATTTCAATTCCGGCATTTCGTAAAGCTGCTTCGAAAGAACTAAGATAATCTTTATGCCTGCCCACACCTTTAGTAAAAAATATTTTCGTTGGAACGTACAATTTCTCCACCTCTTATTTTATTTAATGAAAGTTTTTTTGCTAAAAGGAATAATCTATTAAATTATTTATCCCAAACTCGCTTTAATCATCCATATTTGTTTTTCGAGCCATGCAACATTTTCATCCGCTAATGCTGCGGTTGGGGCGTCTTCAAGTTCGCCGGCTGCTTTTGATATCTCTTTGTACTCTTTGTTAAGCAATTCAAAATCCGGGAGAATTGCACCAAGTACATATTTGCCGTCAAAATCATTTTTACTTTCTTCCTTGATAACTGCGCTACTTAGGTAATCTTTCATTGACGCAAATGGTTTTCCGCCCAGTTGAATTATTCTTTCGGCAACATCGTCATATTGTTTCGCAAAATAATCGTAATATGCTTCCGTCATTTCATGCACAGATTTAAACGTAATTCCTTTTACATTCCAATGATAATTATGAAGTTTTACATAAAGAGTTTGCACATTTGCGAGATTTTTGTTCAATAGTTCAATGATATTGTTTATCATTTTTGCCTCCTCCGTTATTTTGATAAATAACTGTTAACAGCATCTTTTACTTTTACGGTTCCTTTGAAACCGTCAACTATTTTAATTCCACCTTTCTTAAGAGCTTCTTCGGCTTTATCGCCCACATGACCGGTAAGCACAACTTCAGCACCTTTACTAATTATCAACTCTGCTGCTTTTGGACCCGCACCGCTTTGCATTTGCTCGCCGAGATTTGATGCGGCTTCGAACTTCATTGTTTCGGAATCGACAATTACAAAATACTGACATCGTCCGAACTGTTCGCTAACAAGCGCATCCATCGATCCGCCCGTTGATGTTACTGCAACTTTCATATTACTCCCTTTTATTAATTAACTGTTATTTCTATTTGCATTTCTAATTGTTTCCAAATAGTTAAAATTTCTTCGCGGATTGTCTGGTTTACTTCCACAATATTGTGCCCGCCGATTAATGCTTTTACAAATTCTTTATCGAACGGGATTGATCCTATAATTGCTAACTTTGATTCTTCGGCATATTTAAATATT
>CAZRMG010000451.1:0-2819 GCA_964601095.1 uncultured Melioribacteraceae bacterium
ATGTTAGGCAGACGCCTTCGGCGCAAGAATATTAAGGGGGACTTTATGTTGATAGAAAAAAATGAGTTTTTGAAAAATTCACTAGACGGGAAATTAGTCCTACTTACCGGAGCCGGTGGGGGAATTGGATTTGAAGCTGCGAAAGCATTTCTTTATATGGGAGCTAATGTAATTATTGCAGAAATAGATAGCCAAAAAGGTAAAAATGCAGAACTGGTACTTAATAATAATCTAGATAAAAATTTTGTAAAATATTATCAAATTGATCTTTCCGATAAGTCTCAGATAAAAAGGCTTGTAAAATATTTGATGGTAAAATATGGATGCCCAGATGTGGTCTTTAATAATGCAACTATTACTAAAATGGGAGCTATTGATGAAGTAGAAAACTCTTTTTGGGATATTAGCTATGCAGTAAACTTACGTGCGCCCGTTATGTTTATACAAGAAATACTGCCTTCTATGAAAATTAGGAATAGTGGTGCATTTGTATTTGTTTCGTCGTCAGGTGCTTCGCCATATATGGGCGCATATGAAGTCTTTAAAACAGCCCAAGTAGAGCTTTCAAATACTCTAGCAATGGAGCTTGAAGGTAGCGATATTTATTCGTATACCATAGGTCCTGGCTTGGTTAAGACTGAAACAGCGATTAATGCAATAAAAAATGTTGCTTCTCAAATGAAAATGAGTGTTGATGATTTTTATGCTATGAATAACAAACATATTCTTGATGTTGAAAGCGCGGGAGTAGGATTTGCTTTATCAGTAATAAATGCTAAACGCTATCATGGACAAGAGATCGGCTCTATTCAAGTACTACATGACTTTAATTTGCAAGACGATGAAAAATCTCTTAATGTTAATAGAGAAATAGATAAAGATAAATATACTAAAGTAAAAAGTAGCATGAAAAATATATTATCTACTTATCAAGAGCAATATCGTGGTTGGGTATCCATGAATATTTTTGAAAAGCAATGGGTATTACGAGATCTTAAAAAGATAATTGGTCTATCTGCAGAACAGACACATGAAAAACTAAAGAATCTTACTGATAAATTTGATGTTGAAGGCTATAATTTATCAAATAATGATATATGCACTTTAAAATTGCTGAAATGTTATTGGGAACATCAACTAGTGTTATTGCAAGGATATGAAAAGAACAAAGAAAATTTAGAAAAAAATAGTAAAATAATTAGAAGTTGGATATTTGATATAGAGCAAATAATCTAGTAATTCCTAAAGTAGTAGATGCCTAACAACTGCTTCAACCTGACTCGCCTATTGTCACGTCGTTTGCTTACGCAAACGCCGCGCCAATTACGGCTCGCAGGTTAAGCAAATGTTAAACTGGCCGCGCTGATGCGCGGATCTAGGAAAAATTCGATAGTATGATACTAGGGAAATTGCGAAGCATAAAAGGCAATTCAATATATGCGCGCTAGAGCGCGCGAATAGAAGAGAATGAAATCAACCATACTCTGTTTTCGGAGAAGAAAAGTAAAGATAGTTATGTTGTTTGTTTTTCCGATGGGGAGATAAGCTAGTAGAAATAAAGCGATCATTTTAGAAAAAAATCTGCTAAGAAGAATAGATGAAGTTCAATATGTTTCGATGAAGAAATAGTGGAATATGAAGCCAGTTTAACAATCGCTTCGGCCAGACAACGCTATGTCACGATTCTTGCAGCAGAGATTTGCGCAAGAATCGCGCTATGTACGCGTTGCTGGTCAAGCGAGCGTTGGGTTGACGCTTCGCGCTAAGGAGATAATTGGGTCTATTTAAAAGTATAAACTATTATTTTTTCACTTTGTTTTATTTTTAAAAATATTTATACTCAATAAAATTAATTTTTATGTCTTAATTAATAATGATTGAGGACGCCGGACCTTTCCTTTTTCTTAGGGAAATGATAATAAAATAGAAAGGAAATATTGTAAAAAAACAACATTATGTACTTATGCCATTAACTCCTTGGGCTGGCCCAAGCACAATTCAAGTTGATGATGAGGACCGCGATTTTTTTAATGGCTCAATGGTTGATTCTCCTGAAAAAACTCCTAAATTTATTTTAAAAGTTGATAAGAATGCTCCTAATCCTGAAGATTTTCCTATTTGCGATTTACATGAGGGGCCACATGGGCAATTGCTGTTCTCGCAAAAATTAATAGATACTTTAGCACGAGTGGGGGTTACTAATTTCCAATTCTTTGAGTGTGAGGTTACTTTCGAGCGAACAGGAGAACGAATTCCTTACAAATTAGTAAATGTTCTAGGTGTTGAAAAAGCATTGGACACCAAATTATCAGATTGCACTGTTGATGAAGATGGTTTTGTAGAAGCATTCGAGACACTGCGAATTGATGAGTCAAAAATTGAAGATTTTCATCTATTCCGGCTTTATGAAGCTTTCCCACTCATAATTATTTCAAGTAGTGTTAAAATAGCTCTTGAAGCTGCTGGTATTACAGGTGTTAAAATTATTAGTGATTCTGAGTGGGAACCTGGAATGTTTTAAGAATTGTATCTTTCTTAGAGATTCGCTTAGGTTTTTTCATAAAATATTCCACTATATTTACAAAGGAAAATCCCAAAAAGATGGAATCTAACAACTGAATCATCCTGATATTTCCTTTGGCACATTTTGTGCAATCGCTACGCTCTTTAAGCATAAAAAGTGCCAAGCCCTGCGGGCACGGAAATACAGGTTATCCAAATTTTGGGCAGACGCCTTCGGCGCTCAAAATATACATTTCAAGGATTCGCCAGTTCAAATCTGAAGTGCAAATAGTAGCCTAGAGATACGGCATCGAAGT
>CAZRMG010000452.1:0-2812 GCA_964601095.1 uncultured Melioribacteraceae bacterium
TAATTTGCACATCTTTTGAGATAGCTATATTTAACATTAGGTTTAGACATAAAATCCACTTTCTAAAAAATTGTTACGTTGGTATTTTTCTTCTTCTCTCTATTATTTCAACCACCGTTTTTTCGCAAACGCCTACAAATCCCAATGAGCTTTTTATGTTAGCTCAAAGCTACGAGCAAGCTGAACAATTTGAAAAAGCCGAACAGATTTATTCCGATCTTTTGAAACAACAGAACAATAATTATACTTTTTTTGAAGCATTGAACCGTGTTATGGTAAGACAGAAAAAATATGCAGAATCTGTTTCGCTGCTTCAAAATAAAATTTCCAGCAATCCTCAAGATATAAACAGCTACGGCTTACTTGGCTCTACATTCTTTATGATGGATGAATTAGAAAATGCTTACAACGTTTGGGAGAAGGCAATTTTAATTAATCCAACCAATGTTGTTTCATACAGAGTAATTGCAAACTATGCAATTGAAAACCGTGCATTCGACAAGGCAATTGATATTTTAAAACGCGGGAAAAAGTATTCTACCGATCCTTTCATTTTCTCACTCGATTTGGCAAATATCTATTCCGTTAATATGCGATTCGAAGATGCCTCCGAGGAGTATTGCAATTTACTTTTGGCAAGACCGGATCAAGTTGGTATGATAAAATCAAGGATAGCTTCATACTTGCCAAGACAAGGCGCAATTGAACCGACGTTGAAAACAATAAAACGGTTTGCCGAGGAAAATCCAATTCCGCCGATGCTCGATCTTCTTGTTTTTATTTATACTTCGGCCAATAAATACGATGAGGCATTTAAGACGGCAATAGAATACAGCAAGCAAAATAATTCTTCGGGAGATTATATTTTTATTTTCGCACAAGATGCATTCCGCAATCAGAAATACGATGTTGCCGCTAAAGCATATAATTATGTTATTGAAAATTATCCGGCCTCGCAATTAATCCCGATTGCAAAAATCGGCTACGCAAATACTCTTGCAGAAAATGTTATTCAAAAATATTCCAGCGAACAAGAAAGTTGGAAGCCGTTTTATAATAAAAAAGTTTTGCACGAAGAAGAATACTTTAATGTAATACAAGCATATGAAAGACTCGCGAAGGAGTTTCCTAATAACGCAATATACCCGCAAGCAGTTTTTAAAATGGCAAAAATCTATTCCGATCAACTTTTAGATTATCATCGTGCCGATAGTTTATTTAGACTAATAGTGGAAAAACATTCTACTTCAGAGTACGCTTTGCAAGCCGGAATAGCGCTGGGAAAAATTTCACTTACATTTAACAAATTAGATGAAGCTCAAAAACATTTCAGGCATTCAACATATTTAAGAATTAAATCTCCAAACGAAACAGCCGAGGCAAATTACTATTTGGCAAAAATTGAATTTTGGAAAGGAAATTTTTCGATGGCAATAGCCCGGTTTAAGGAAGTGACAAGAGATTTATCAAATAACTTTGCCAACGATGCCCTGGAGATTTCTTCACTTATAAACATCTCTAAACGGGATTCTATAAATCTTTATAATTACGCTCAAGCAGATCTTTATTCTTTTCAAAATAAGTTTAAAGAAGCCGTGAACGAATATAAAACTTTAGCTGATAATCCTAATTTGTTTATAATAAATGAGTTCGCCAAATTAGATTTTGCTAAGATGTTAATTGCAATTAATGATTTCCCTGAAGCCATCAAAACGCTCGAAATCTTATCTGAAGATCCAAAAACAGCGCTTTTAGGTGATAAAGCAACTTTTTTGCTTGCTCAGACTTATCAATTCGAAATAAAGAATTATCAAAAAGCGGCAGAAAATTATCAAAAACTCCTTGAGAAATTCCCGAATTCCTTATATTTTGACCGTGCAAGAGATTACTTAAAAGATTTACAAACTAAAAACGGTTAGAAATGTCAGATCATAGAGAACCACGTACAGTTAAATGTTCATTTTGCGGACGCGACGGCAGCGAAGTTTCGAGCATGGTTGCGGGACCCGATGTTTACATTTGCGACATATGTATAAAAACAAGCGTTGAAATCCTAAAAAATAACGTCGCTACTGTCACCAAAAAAGAAACCTACAACGCATCACTGACACCGGACTTAATTAAAAAAAGTTTGGATGAGTATGTTGTCGATCAGGATATGGCAAAAAAAGTTTTAGCTGTCGCGGTTTATAATCACTATAAAAGAATTAATGCAACGGCTTCCCTTTTCGATTTGGATGATGTTGAGATTGAGAAAAGTAATATTTTATTGATGGGTTCGACCGGTGTTGGAAAAACTTTATTAGCTCAAACACTCGCTAAAATTCTTGATGTTCCTTTCGCTATTGCGGATGCTACAACACTTACGGAAGCCGGGTATGTCGGCGATGATGTTGAAACAGTTTTAGTTCGTTTGCTGCAAGCGGCGGATTATAATCTCGACAAAGCCCAAAAAGGAATTGTTTACATCGATGAAATTGATAAAATAGCACGCAAGAGTGAAAGTACATCAATCACGCGTGATGTTTCGGGAGAAGGTGTTCAGCAGGCGTTGTTAAAAATTTTAGAAGGAACTGTTGCGGGAGTTCCACCGCGCGGCGGAAGAAAACATCCCGAACAAAGTTTAATTAATGTTAATACAAAAAACATTCTGTTCATTTGCGGCGGCGCTTTCGACGGTATAGAAAATGTTATTGCATCGCGAATTAACAGAAATATTATCGGGTTTGATACGGATCTTAATGGCGGTGAGGAAATTGAGAAAGATAATTTAATTCACAGAGCACAGCCGGAAGACCTTGTTAAATACGGG
>CAZRMG010000453.1:0-2786 GCA_964601095.1 uncultured Melioribacteraceae bacterium
ACCTTTGTAATAGACATCATTCTGTTGATTTCGTTAACCTTTAGAATATCGATTCCAAATTCTTCCGCACCGATCTTGAAACTAACCAGTTGCAGTAGTTCGGATGTTTCTGTTCTGTTTTTTTGATCCACCGACATATTTTACCTATGATGTTTTTATTTCATTATTAAGTTTAATTAACATTGAACATTCGTTTCATTATCGAAACTTTCAATCTTAACTTTAGCATGATTTCCAATATCCGTATTTCATTTTGAAATTATGCTAATCTTTTGTTAATCGTTTTATTCCCTGCTCCTTCATCTACCCGAAATTTGCTTATTAAGCTTTGTAAATTAACTGTCAAATTGCTAAGGTCTTCTGCAGCTTTTGCAATTTGTTGAACACCAAAAGTAGATTCCTGCGTAACCTGATTAATAGCTTCAACATTTTTACTTATTTGTTCACTTGCGGCGCTTTGTTCTTCGCTTGCGGCAGCTACTTGGGTTACAAGATCTGTAACTTGTTTTGAACCTTCAACAATATCTTTTAATACAATTCCTGCTCGCTCGGTCATCTTCTTTCCATCTTGAACTTCAAGTGTTCCTTTTTTCATGGAATCTACTGCTTCAATTGTATCTTGCTGAATTGTTTTAATCATATCGGCAATTTCTTTTGTAGCTTTTGTTGTTCTTTCGGCAAGTTTGCGAACTTCATCTGCAACAACAGCGAAACCTCTTCCCTGCTCACCTGCTCTCGCTGCTTCAATGGCTGCGTTTAATGCTAATAAATTTGTTTGATCAGCTATATCGTTAATTACTTGAATGATTTCCCCGATTTTATCGCTGTTTTGTCCAAGTGTAAAAACTTTTTCGGCTGATTTAGAAACAACTTCCGCAATTTTGTTCATTCCAACTATTGTATCTGCAACAACGTTACCGCCTTCAATTGCGCGGTCGCCTGCAAGTTTTGCAGTTTCGGATGCAGCCGATGCATTTTTCGAAGTCTCGATTATTGTTTTTGTCATTTGCTCTACCGCACTTGCAACTTCACCTGTTTGACTGCTTTGTTCTTGAGTGCCCGCAGCTATTTCTTCGGAGGAAGACGAAATTTCATTCGCCGCGCTTGCAGTTGCGTGAATGCTTTCTTTAATATCTACAACAAGTTTTGCTAACGCATCGCCAAGTTGATTAATGCTGTTTTTAATTAATTGGTGATCACCTTTATAATCGCCTTTCATTCGTACTGATAGATCGCCGGTAGCCATCACTTCTAAAACATTCGATCCTTCTTTAATAGGAAGAATTACGGCGTCAAGAGTATGATTAATTCCCTTAACGATATCGTTAAATCCGCCTTTATATTTTTCCGCCTCTGCCCTAGTTTTCAATTGCCCTTCGAGCGCTGCAGTTGTAAGGGTTTTTAAATCAACAACAAGGTCTGCTAAAATTCCTTTTACTTTTGAAAGACTGTTTGAAAGAATATCATTTTCTGATTTTGGTTTTATTTCAACATCAAGATTGCCTTCGGAAATTTTATTTGCAATTTCCGATTGTTCTTTAATGTTGTTCAGCATCAAAACAAAAGACTCTTCGAGCTGACCGATTTCATCTTTGGTTTGAGCTTGTATCGAAAACCCAGCATCACCAACAGCAAGCCGATTTGCCGCATCTTTCAATTTGTGTATTGGCTTAACCAAACGTTTAGCAAAAAAGTATGTTATCAATAGAATAATGAAGACTAAAGCAAATAATGTTAAATAAATATCTCGACTTATTTCGGCAAACTCATCTTCAATATCATCAACATAAATACCGCTTCCAAGAATCCAACCCCAATCTGCAAAGTATTTTACGTAAGCTATTTTGTGAACAGGTTCTTCCTTACCGGGTTTAGGCCACATATAATTTACCAGGTTACCATTTTCGTTACTCTGTGCGGCATCTACAAATTCTTTGAAAATATATTCCCCAGCAGGATCTTTGAAATCCGCCATACTGGTTCCGTCAAGCTCAGGTTTAATAGGATGCATTACCATATTGTAGGATTTATCATTAACCCAAAAGTATTCCTCGCCTGCATAACGAATGCTTTTTAATTGTTCAAGTGCACGATTTTTGGCAACTTCTTCGGTTATTGTACTGTCGTTAATTGCGGCTTTGTTACTTGTGATTATATTAAAACCCACATTCACTACGTTTTCAATTGCCAATTGTTTTTCTTCTTCAAGATGAAATTTCATCGTTGGAAGAATATATAATATTATAAGTAACAAAATCGGAAAGGCACTTATTAATATAAGTGTAAATATCTTTCCGAAAATTCCCCAATCCTTGTAACTTTTTAACATAATAATAACCCTCATTTTTTGAATGAAATATTTCTGAGATTGCTCTCGTTTATGGATTGCCCAGTTTTTCAATTTAATTATCGTTATAAATAGAAATGTGTTTAAATCTTGTTGTGAGCTGCCTTATTTAGATGCGAATGGTATTTTGTAATTGTGTATAACTTACTTTTACTTTGAATTCGAAAAGTACAATTAAATTAATATGCATAAAAAAACCCGGTATTTAACCGGGTTTAAATTCGCACATGTTATTCGTTTAATACTATCTTCCCATCCATCCGCCGTCAACCGTAACAACGCTTCCATTTAAATAACTCGAAGCATCGGAACACAAAAACACAACTGTGCCCATTAAATCTTCCGGCGTTCCCCATCTTCCGGCGGGAATTCTATCTAATATTGCTTTGTTTCGTACTTCATCTTCGCGTAGCGGTTTGGTATTATCTGTTGCAATATA
>CAZRMG010000454.1:0-2785 GCA_964601095.1 uncultured Melioribacteraceae bacterium
TTAAGAATTTCAGTTATAAAACATATCCCGCTGCTATGGCATGGCTCGATGGTATTTACCCCGATTCACCGCATGATCTTGTTGTGAAAAAAGAAAATGACAATAAAATTATTCTCGATTGGCAGATAAGAAAATCAAACTCAAACGACAGTATAAAATATTTTGCGCTATACAATCTTCCGCATTCAAATTCCGAATTACTGCCCGAATATTTATTTGATATTATCGCGGCAGGCAAAACAACCATCAATTTTTCATTGACGCCAAAACAGATTAATTATTACTTTACTATAAAATCCGTAAGCAAATATTGGAATGAAAGTATAGAATCTTCGAACATAGTTCAAATAAAATTTGATGAGTTGAACGAATTATCAAATAATTTTTTCAATCTCTCACAGCCCATATTGATAAAAGAAAGTGATGATTCTTTCAAAATCATACTTACTTCACAAGCTAAACAAACCTTGGCAATTCATGGAGTGATGAATAATATTAATGACATTCTTTTTAGGGAAGAGATCTCTGCCGGAAAGAATATTCTTGGAATTAACATTTCGAAAAATAAATACAGTTCATTAAAAATATTTTTAAGTAATTCGGAAAAAGAATACGAACTAAAGTTCTAATTTTATTTGAGATATTTCCCGAACCATTCATTTCGTAAAACATCGACTTCTTTTCTATGTGATTTTAGAAAATGATCACCGCCTTCAAACATTACTAATCGAAACGGGATATCATGCTCTAAAAGTTTATAAGAAAGATCGAGGGAATCGTGCGGCAGTACTCTTTCGTCCGCTGTTCCGTGAAGAAGTAAAAGTGGAGTTGTCCTTGAAAGTTTTTCCGTAAAGTTAATTATTGATCTCGAATTACAATTATCAAATAAAACGTTTTCATCTTTACCCATCGAAGCTTCGTAAAGGAAGTGCATGAACTTACTTTCCTGTGCGTTGCACCTAAGATTTGCAATACCGCCGCTGACAATTGCAGTTTTAAAAATATTTGTTTTTGTCAAAGTTAAGTAAGTCATCATTCCGCCCCGGCTCCATCCTTCAATTCCCCAAATATTATTGTCGGCGTAATCAATTTCATCGGCAAGAGGTATAAGATTAAGAACATCATTAATGTCGCTGCCGCCGAATTCATCGTGGCCTTCGCCGTCTGCATTGCCTCGGTATTGCGAAGCAAAAACAACATAACCCCAACTTGCCAACTGCCCGAAAATTCCTTGCGCATTAAATTGATCAATAGCCCCGGCATTTCCGTAACCACCCCGGCACCAAATTATACAAGGATATTTTTTTGTATGCTCTTTGGGATAAGCAATATAACCTTTCACTTTTAAACCGTCGGATAGATAAGTTATTTTTTCAACAACTGAATTATCAACACACTCGTTGCCCCAGCCGCTGCGAACCATTTTTTCCTGTGTGGCCGTCAGTTGTAATTTTTCCCGGTCTATGATTTTTGATGCCATCAATTGCTCTTTATTTATTATTTTTTCAATGAAATAGTTATTTTTTTTGTAATTATGATAAATCAAATATCAATATAAAATCAAGATAAACATATGTCTAAAAGTAAAACAAGTCCGGCAAAAAAGAATACAGGTAAAAACAAATTAACGCAGTTAATAGTAATAATAGTTCTTGTTGTATTTGTTTTTTATTTCATACTTTCAAGCATATTGAACAGCGGCGATACTCCAATTAGTGAAGATTTAGATAATGCTATGACAAACAAAACTACATACACTTTTGTAAAAGAAGGTGAATTAGCTTTTACAAAACCCGGTGGCGAAGCTATTTCGGAAATTGATATTGAAATTGCCGACAACAACGACCAACGTGCGATGGGATTGATGTTCAGAACAGAAATGAAAGAAGACCAGGGCATGTTATTCATTTTCCCTTATGAAACAGAACAATCTTTTTGGATGAAAAATACTGTTCTTTCACTCGATATAATTTTTGTTAACGCCAACTTTGAAATTGTAAAAATCCATCATAATACAACACCGTTTTCGGAGCTGTCATATCCATCCGAAAAACCCGCGCAGTATGTTGTTGAAGTTAACGCAGGGTATTCCAACAAACTTGGTCTTAAAGAAGGGGATAAAATATTTTTTAGAAGAAATTGATTCTCGATTCTGAATATTTGATTCTTGATGAAGGCGTTAAGTTTTTTGGATAATAGCAAAAAGCATCAATTACTTATTATGATTATTTCATCAGCATAAATTTTTTCGTTTCAATGAACGAACCGGCTTGTAAACTATAAAAATAAATCCCGCTGGATAAGCTGCTTCCATCAAATTTGACCTCATAATAATCCGACGCTTTTTCTTCGTTAACAACTTATACATTCTAATTCATAAACTCATTGAATAATGATTAATATAAATATAGAGTGAGAGATTTTTGTGAATAATCATCTAATGCACGACTCAAAATTCATTAGAATGTTGCAAATATCATTCCTTAATAAATATTGCAATAATATGATAATAAGTAGTGTAAATTCTTAACGATTTGGAAAACCTTTCGTGAGGTACGAATTTTTTTCACTGTTGTTGATTTGTATATTCAGTGCAAAGAGCTAATTTTTTCAAACAAAAACGGGAGAATCATTCTCCCGTTTTTTCTTTAGATATGAATCATGAACTTATTTTTTCCGTGAAGTTTTCTTTGCTGCTTTTTTAGCTTTTGGTTTAACAACTTTCTTAATAACCGATTTTTTAGCTTTCGCGGCTTTTACTTTTTTTGCCGCAACTTTTTTAACA
>CAZRMG010000455.1:0-2781 GCA_964601095.1 uncultured Melioribacteraceae bacterium
AACTATAATTAAGGGGGAATAAGTGATTGATAAAAAGGTATTTTTTCTGGTTAGTTTATTTTTAATAAGTACTATCTATCCTCAAGTTGAATTTACTTCTTCAAATTTGCCGATTTTTATAATCAACACAAGTGGAAAAAGAATTTTAGATGATCCCAAAATACCGGCAATTTTAAGAATTGTTGATAATAACAATGGTCAGCGTAATAACGTTATCGATTCACTTGTTTTAGATGAGATAAATATTGCAATAGAAATTCGCGGTAATAGCTCGCAAATGTTTCCAAAGCTGCAATATGGTTTTGAAACAATTGATAGCAGCGGCGAAGATTTAAATATCTCGCTACTTGGAATGCCGAAAGAAAGCGATTGGATTTTATACGGATCTTATGATGATAAAACGTTAATTCGGAACGTTCTTGCGCACAAAATATATAATGACCTTGGTCGTTATTCCACACGAACAAAATATTGCGAGCTAATTCTTAACGGTAATTATGTCGGCGTTTATATTTTAATGGAAAAAATAAAACGCGACAAGAATAGGGTGAATATAAAGAAAATGGAAAAGACTGATATTACCGGCGACGCATTAACAGGTGGTTATATAATTAAGATTGATAAACGGGATGATAATGAAAAATATTGGGTTTCAAGCATTCCACCCATGCCCGGCTCGTTCTTTAAAACTGAGTACATCTATGTTACCCCCGATGAAGAAAAAATAACTCCCGAGCAATCCGAGTACATTAAAAATTATATTATGAATTTTGAAAGTATGCTTAATACCGACTCCTCAACTGATCTCTTCGATAACTATGTTAATTTAATTGATATCGATTCTTTCGTTGATTTTTTTCTTGTAAATGAAATTGCAAAAAATGTAGATGGATATAGGTTTAGCACATATTTATATAAGGACAGAGATAGTGAAGGCGGAAAACTAAGCTTAGGCCCAATCTGGGATTTTGACCTTTCATTTGGAATGCCGGATTATGATGACGCTTGGAAATATGAGGGTTGGCAGTCCAAATATAGAAGTATGAGTACAGCCCTTGTTCCCTTTTGGGGTCCTAAATTAATGGATAACCCAATATTTAAAAACATATTTGCCAAGCGATGGAATCAATTAAAAGGTTCAATACTAAGCTACGAAAACTTAGCAGCGTTTATTGACCAAAAGGCAGAAAACATTTCCGAAGCGCGCGAAAGAAATTTTGTTATATGGGATGAATGTTTTAACGGATCATATATCTGGCCCAACAAAAATAAATTCACATCTTATAGTAAGGAAATGGATTACTTCAAAAATTGGATTAATCAGCGGCTTTCGTGGATGGATAAAAATATTTCTTCAGAGTATTCCGATATTGAATGGATCGACAACAGCGAAACAATTAATATCGATAATTACGACGATAATGGAATAAAAAAAATCCCGCTCTCAGTATTCTATACTTCGAATCAAAACGTGGATTCTGTTTTATTTAAAGCAAACAGTCCTCATTTTAGTTTTATAGTAGCAAGCGATACTTTGTATATAAAAGCTTTTGCCACGGGCGATTTTGTAATCCACGGTGCAGGCTGGAAAAACAAACAGATAGTTTCAATTTCACCGGCTTATCGAATAAACAGTACCATGGTTGGAGTAAGTGAAAATATTTCTATTCCAACGAATTACAAGCTTTATCAAAATTATCCTAACCCGTTTAATCCCTCAACGGAAATTAAATTCGAAATACCTGCTGCCGGGCATGTTTCATTAAAAATATTTGATTTAATGGGAAGGGAAGTAGCCGGTTTAATTAATGAAAATAAAGAAGCCGGGTTTTATTCTGCGAATCTAAATGCGGTTAAATATAGAATGTCCTCAGGAATATATTTTTATCAATTAACATGGAATGGTATTTCCCAAACAAAAAGTATGGTGATTTTAAAATGAGATTAGTAATTACAACAGCAATAATATTATTATCGTCCATGTTTTTTCATTGCGACGGCGGCAATGAAAATAAATTAAAAATTGTAGAAGAATATAGAATTAATGTACCGGAACCATCGGGGTTAGTGCTTTCGTATGATAAAAAAAAGTTGTGGACTGTCAGCGATGAAAATAGCACCGTGTATTTAATGTCGTTGCATGGCAAAATTGAAAAGTATTTTAAAGTTGACGCGGAGGATCTTGAAGGAATAGCTGTGATTGATGAAAATTCAATTGCTGTTGTTTCGGAGCAGACTAATGAGATTGTGATTCTTAGTAATGATGGAAAGGAATTGACTCGCCACAAACTTTCATTAAAAAGTAAGGAAAATACAGGGTTGGAAGGAATTACTTACGATTCAAAAGCTAAACGTTTTTTTGTCGTTCAAGAAAAAAAAACAAAAATACTTGTTGAATATAATTCACACTTTAAAGAAATAAAAAGAAAAGAATTGGATTTTGCTGAAGACCTTTCGGGACTTTGTTATATGGTCGAAACGAATGACTTATGGATAATCAGCGACGAAAGCAAACTTATTGCAAAATGCACAACCGATGGCAAAATTAAATCATGGAGAAATGTTTCGATAAATCAAATAGAAGGTGTAGCCGTTAATCCGGAAACAAAAAAGATTTATCTTGTTTCGGATAAGGACGAAAAACTTTATGTGCTTGAATTGTTTAATTAAATTTTGTTGAACACGAGTTTAAAATGAGTCCAAATAATTATACTGTTGATGATGTTCTAAGTGATTTAAAAAAACACTACAGCAGAAAAAACATTGAAGGAATGGCGCGGT
>CAZRMG010000456.1:0-2781 GCA_964601095.1 uncultured Melioribacteraceae bacterium
GGTACTATAGCGCGTGTTGTAACAAACCCAGGGTATTCATAAACTTCAACAGCGGTTTTTCCAATTCTCGCAGCAAACTTCTTAATTATTCCTATAGTTTTATCTGAAGTTTCTAAAGCACGGATTAATTCTACAAGCGGAACTTTAGGAACAGGATTTAAGAAGTGCATCCCTATTATTTTATCCCGGCGGTTTGTTACTTGTGCTATTTTTGTTAGACTTAATGTTGATGTGTTTGAAATGAAAATCGTATCAGGTTTTGCAATCGCATCGAGTTCAATAAATATTTTTTTCTTAAGATCATAATTTTCATCGACAGCTTCAATCACAAGATCACACTCCGGAATTTCACTAAAATCCGAAAACCACTTTATTCTGCTTAATATTGATTTCATTTCACTTTGAGTCATAGCCCAGCGAGCTATTTCTCTTTCCATTCCTAATTTTAGATTTTCCTGTGCTTTAACAATTCTGTCTTCATTCACTTCAACAATGGCAACATCAACACCGGCAGTGGCTAATGTTTGAGCAATTCCCTGTCCCATTATTCCGCCGCCGATTATTGCAACATATTCTATCTTTTCAAGTTCTTCTCCTACACGCTGAACTCCGCCTAATAAGTCTTCAAGCTTTAACTTTTCATCGGCCATAAACTTTTTTCCTATTATTGTTAGAAAATACTATAAATCCTTTTCAAAAATGAACAACGATTCAAAATCTATACCACTAAAATAGCCTAAAATAACTGAATTTTTACATGTGATGACTTCATTTTTATTAAAAATAAAAAATGAATGGTTTAATTGAGAATTATACTTAACTACGTTCTCATGTTCACATTAACCTCTATTGCATGAATTATTGATAATAATACATTTTTTTCAGTTAGCGTATTTTGTGTGTAAATTAGAGTAGTAAAAATTCTATTCAAAAATTTATCCAATAATGACAGCAAAAGAAGCTTTAGAACAATATTTTGGATTCAAAGATTTCCGTCCAGGTCAACAAGAAATCATTTCATCAATTTTAGAAGGCAAGAATGTATTAGCAATTCTACCGACTGGCGGTGGAAAATCAATTTGCTACCAAATTCCGGCATTAATCTCTCAATCTTTTTCAATCGTAATTTCCCCGCTTATTGCATTAATGAAGGATCAAGTTGATGCAATAAACAAGCGGGAAAATATCGCCGCATTTATAAACAGTTCATTGGATTTCAGAGAGGCAGAAAATATTTTACAAAGTGTGTCTCTAGGACAAATAAAATTATTATATCTATCTCCTGAAAAAATAGACAACAAACAATTTGCAGAAAGAATAAAAGTTTTAAATCCCTCTTTTATTTTTGTTGATGAAGCACATTGCATTAGCGAATGGGGACATAACTTCAGACCGAGTTATAGAAAGATTAAGCAGTTCGTTGAATTTATTGGTATAGATAGTATTTCAGCATTTACCGCTACTGCAACAAACGATGTTCGCAAAGATATTCTTGAACAACTCGGCATGAAAAATCCAAAAGTTTTTGTGCGTGGTTTTGAAAGAAATAATCTGTATTTAAATGTTGTTTGTACAAAACAAAAAAAAGAAGCCGTTGTAAAACTTTTAGGTAAAGATTCACTTCCTGCAATAATTTATACCGCTACACGAAAACATACCGAAGAAGTAAATGAGTTTTTAAGATTAAGCGGATTGGATTCTGCTTTTTATCATGCAGGTTTGTCGCCTGAAATGAGAAGAATAATCCAGGATGATTTTATTAACGACAGGGTTAAAATTGTTGCGGCTACAAACGCATTCGGAATGGGTATAGATAAAAGCGATATTCGCACAGTAATTCATTACGATATTCCCGGCAACATCGAAAATTATTATCAAGAAATAGGACGCGCCGGAAGAGATGGGAAAGATTCCAATATATTTTTATTGTACCAGGAAAGAGACCGGCTCATTCATGAGTTCTTTATTAAAAACTCTTTCCCATCAAAAGAGCAAATTCAAATTACTTACAACGCTATTTGTGATTATGGAAATGTTGCATTAGGTTTTATGCAATCCGAAATCCCGGTCGATAAAAACCTGCTTTCGTTCCTTGCGGGCAAAGATATTAATAAATCAATTACAGAAGCATCCGTAAGACTTCTAGAAGAATCGGGTTATTTAACTACAACATCAGAGTTTCGAAAAAAACATTTTCTGCAATTTACCGTAGCTCCAGAGAAACTAAATTCATTACTAAAAAATATTACAGACAATGAATTAAAAGATTTGGTTTTGATTTTAATTAAAGAATACGGCGGCAGTATATTTAGGCAAAAAACTTTAATGAACATAACACGGCTTTGTCAACTACTTAACGTGGATATTCATGAAGTTACAAACGGATTAGCAAAATTAAACCAAAGCGGTTTGATCATTTATGAAGAACCATCTCGTTTTCCAACTGTTGATTTAATTGCTCCTAGAATTCGTTCTGAGGAATTGAAGTTGAATTATCAAAAAATCGCCAATCTTTATAACCGAAACATCGAGAAATTGAACCAGATGGTAGAGTACGTATCTGTAAATAAATGCAGATTTAATTATATACTGAATTATTTAGGTGAGGAAAACAAATCATATAAATGCGGCAAATGTGATGTTTGTAAAGGATTGGTTTATACAAATGGCAACTCGGATTATATTGAATCGCATATTATAGAAACACTTGCAGAATTTGGTAACGGCATAAAACCAAAAGAACTTTTAGATATTTTAATTGGAGCATCGAAAAAGGATGCG
>CAZRMG010000457.1:0-2776 GCA_964601095.1 uncultured Melioribacteraceae bacterium
ATGCGCAATCTTTCTCTTTTCTAACCAAATAAGATAAAATTTAAAGTCTGCTATTCTTGACATTGTAGCCATATAGAAATATATTTGAAACCTTTGAAAAATAGTATTTTGTGTTTGGAGGATGTTTTGAAACAAGAAAAATTGACAAAATTCATTAAACCAGAAGACGCAGACCAGAAATGGTATTTGGTTGACGCCAAAGATCAAGTTTTAGGCCGTTTAGCAGTTAAAATTGCGCGAGTTATCCGCGGTAAAGATAAAGCAGTTTTTACGCCGAATATGGATGCCGGTGATTTTGTGGTTGTTGTTAATGCCGATAAAATTCGTGTTACTGGAAAAAGAGAATCACAAAAAGAATACTTCTCTTATTCAGGTTATCCGGGCGGAGCTAAATTCAGATCTTTTTCAGTTCAAATGGCTAAAAAACCTGAATGGGTAATTGAAAATGCCGTTAAAGGTATGCTTCCTAAAACTCGTCTTGGTAAAAAATTAATTAAGAAATTAAAAGTATATGCCGGTGAAAATCATCCTCATTCTGCACAACAACCGGTTGAATTAAAGTAATTGGAGTGATTTGATGGCAGACAAAATTTTTGTCGGAAGAAGAAAAAACGCTGTTGCCAGAGTTTATTTAAGAAACGGTTCTGGTAAAGTTACTGTTAACGATAAAGCGCATGATAAATATTTTGCGTTGAAAGAGCATCAAGATAATCTTTTGCTTCCATTTGTTGCAACTGAAACATTGGGCAAGTATGATGTTTTCGCAAAAGCAGCAGGCGGCGGAATTACAGGTCAATCTGATGCAGTACGCCTCGGTATTTCAAGAGCACTTGAAGAAATCAATCCTGAATTTAGAGTTAATCTAAAGTCGGAAGGACTTCTTAAAAGAGATCCGAGAATGGTTGAAAGAAAGAAATACGGACAGAAGAAAGCAAGAAAGAGATTCCAATTCTCTAAGAGATAATAGATTATTAATTAACATTATTCATACTCTCGGATTTGCCCCCTGTGTCCCACACTAAAAAGGGATGGAAGGCAAAGAAGAAGAGGGTAGAAGAAAAACAGGAGAAATCATGTCAAGAGTACAACTCACTGAACTCATCGAATCCGGTGCGCATTTCGGCCACTTAACACGTCGTTGGAACCCAAAAATGAAACCGTATATTTTCATGGAGAAAAACGGGATTCATATTATCGATTTGAAAAAAACTCAATCAACAATCGATGCCGCGGCTGAAGCAATGACTGAAATAGTTTCGCAGGGCAAAAGAATTTTGTTTGTTGGTACAAAGAAACAAGCAAAGCATACTATAGCTGCCGAGGCAAGACGTTCCGACAGCAACTGGGTTAGCGAACGCTGGCTCGGTGGAATGTTAACAAATTTCCAGACAATCCGTAAAAGTATTAAACGTTTGCAAAACATCGAGAAAATGGAAAGCGACGGCACGTTCGAAAAAATAACAAAGAAAGAACGCCTTGTTCTTACGCGCGAAAAGGATAAATTGAGAAAAATTCTTGATGGCGTTGAAACGATGGGAAAAATTCCCGGAGCGCTTTTTATTGTTGATATTAAGAAAGAATCAATTGCTGTTAACGAGGCATTGAGATTGAATGTTCCGATTTTTGCAATTGTTGATACAAACTGTGATCCCGATCCTATTGATTATGTAATACCCGCAAACGACGATGCTTCACGCGCAGTTGAAATTATTTTGAAAGTTATTGCCGATGCAGTTATTGAAGGCAATGCAAAAGCAAAAGAATTAAGAGCGCATGAAGTTGCCGAAAAAGAAAAAGAAAAGAAAGACGGCGTTGACGAACATGATGGCGAAAAGAAAGATGGTAAAGGTCGCGTGAGAAAAGTAAGATTCGAAGGCAAAGATGATAGAAGAGGCGGCGGAGATCGTAGACCTCGTACTGATAACCGTAGAGAAAGACATGAACCAAGAACCGAATCTAAAAGTGAACCAAAAGTTGATGCCAAACCGGAAGCGGCTGAAGAAAAACCTGCTCAAGAATAGCAGAATATAAATTTTTAAAGTTAAATGAGGAATTTGAATTATGGCAATTAGTGCAAGTCAAGTTAAAGAATTAAGAGATAAAACCGGCGCCGGAATGATCGACTGTAAAAAAGCGCTCGAAGAATCAAACGGTGATTTTGAAAAAGCAATCGAATTACTTAGAAAAAAAGGCGCTTCTGTTGCGGCAAAAAGAGCTGAGAGGGCAGCCAACGAAGGTATAGTTCTTACAAAAGTATATAATGATTCCAAGACTGCTGCTATTGTTGAAGTGAACTGCGAAACAGATTTTGTTGCCAAAAGTGATGACTTCGTTAATTTCACAAATTTTGTTATGGAAGTTTTGGTTGCTAACAAACCGGCAGATTTAAATGCATTAGCTGAGTTATCTCTCAACGGTAAAAAAATCGCTGATGAATTAAACGCGTTAATAGGAAAGATCGGAGAAAAAATTCAAGTATCCCGCTTTGCTTTTATGGAATCAGCAAATGGAATTGTTGTTGATTATATTCATCACGGTTCCAAACTCGGCGTATTAATACAAGCTGATAATGTCCCCGCGGAAAACGCAGCGGAACTTCAAACCACATTGAAAGATATTGCAATGCAGATTGCGGCAATGAGACCTCTTTCAATTTACCGCGAGGAAGTTGATAAAACCGTTATCGAAAAAGAAGTTGATATCTATAAAGAAATTGCTCGTAAAGAAGGAAAACCAGAACAGATTCTCGAAAAAATTGCTGTGGGCAAGTTGAATA
>CAZRMG010000458.1:0-2768 GCA_964601095.1 uncultured Melioribacteraceae bacterium
CCCTTGCTGCGCGGGAGGCGGAATCTGCGAGAGGAGGGACTTGAACCCTCACGCCGAGGCACCAGATCCTAAGTCTGGCGTGTCTGCCAATTCCACCACTCTCGCTTGCACGATGAGCGCTCCCCTGACGGGGTAAACGCAGTGTAGCGAACCGCCTGTTCCTTGTCAAGAACCAGCGGTTCTTCTGAGCCATGAAGGGATCGAACCTTCGACCCACAGATTAAGAGTCTGTTGCTCTACCAGCTGAGCTAATGGCCCGTATGGTTTACTGTTTTACAGTAAACGACGGTTTTTGTCAATCCGACGACCGGCAAGAACTGTTTGCGCCAGGAGGGGCTCAAATCCCCGTCCGGCGGACTCGAAGCCGAAACCATTGACATTCGGATGCAAAGAACAAGGGAACTATAGTAAAAAACCTTCACAATGTCAATATCATGCAGGTCGAGCAACCGGTACGGGCCTATCCTCGACGATAGGCGACTAACAATTCACGATTTTGACAATTACGTGATATAATAGCGGGCATGAATATGTATAAAGCAGTACACGTACACGTAAAGAGACGTATTTGGTGCGCGCTTGCTCTCATGATCGTCATGATACCGAATGGTCTATCGGGCCAATCGATAAAGCAGCAGAATACTGACATTACCGAACAGACAAAGGCGGTATTTCTCGTCAATCAGAGCGTATATCTTGATGAGAATGAAATCGATCAGGTTGAGCTTTTTAAGCGCCTTGAAAAAGCGATGGGTAAGCCCCTGCTCAATCAATACATTCCCGTTTCGAGCGGAACCGCCTTTCTCGTCAGCGAAG
Organism: uncultured Melioribacteraceae bacterium; assembly: GCA_964601095.1. GTDB lineage: Bacteria > Bacteroidota > Ignavibacteria > Ignavibacteriales > Melioribacteraceae > JAEWUC01. Next base: position 817 of record CAZRMG010000458.1, read on the forward strand.
ACGGTCATCTCATTACCGCCAACCACGTTGTCAGGATCGTACCCGACAATGCCAAGTGGGATTCAGCGCAATGGGTGTTTTTGCAATACGTCACGAGGAACCTCGTACCCGAGTGTCTGTCGGCTAAGGATGTTACCAAGGCCTGCAAGATATTCAATGCATACGCCGAGGACGCTCCCGTCGTCATCTCGGTGAAGTCCAGCGAGAAAAAGGAGTATCGCGCGACAGTGGTGGCCCAAAAAAGCGATCAGGATCTCGCGCTCCTGAAGATCGATCTTGACGAGAAAATCAAGCCCATCGAGATTCACGAGGACGAGAAGATCATCGAAAGCATGGTGGTGTACACCATCGGTTATCCCCTTCAATTTTTCATGGATAAATTCTTGTCCGAGTTCAAGCCAACGATAACGAACGGCATCATTTCCGCGATACGCAACGATAAATGGGACATTCAGCATACCGCGTCCATCAACCCCGGCAACTCGGGCGGTCCGCTGTTGACGGAAAACGGGAAGCTCATCGGCGTGAACGTCGGGCAAATCACTAACGCGAACGGAATGTACTTTGCCGTGATATCAAGCAAGCTGGTAGAATGGCTCAAGTCGATAAAAATGACCGGGATACTCTTTCCCTCGGAGGGCTAATCCATGAATAACGCATCTTGTCGCGCCGCGGCGATAGCGCTCGCCGTTTTCTCCATAACCGCTTTTTTCGGATGCGCGTCGAGCGCGACGACGACTTCCGTTTCCCCGGATGATACCCTCGTTATCGTCCCGGTATTGATCGTTAACTTGACCTCGACCCATAATCAGTACATGGACGTCAAGTATCAGGTCAATCTGGAACACGTGGAGACGGGTAAAACCGAATCTATCGATATTAACACCGCGATCTCCGACGGTTACCGGTATAAACGCGGGTTTCCGCCGGGCGAGTACATAATCAGGGACTATGTTCCTCATGGACTGGTCAACGCGAACGTCGTGTCCCTCAATGTGCAAAACCACCTTATTGTGGAAAAGGGCAAGGCGACGCTTTTCCCCCTCAAGCCGATCATTACGATTCGGGACAACAAAGGTAATGGGGGAGGAGGATCCATCTTCTATAATGAATTTCAAGAGATGGACAAGGAACAGATGGATCGGATCAAGGAATACCTGAAATCGGGCAATACGAAGACTTCCCTTATGTTTGTCGAATAGTTGTTCCACACCATTCAGTTGAAGTGATACGCCTATCCGTCGGTTCATTGAAGTGGTCATAAAAATGAATTCCGGGAACTGCCCTAAATGACGGTTCCTGGAACTCCAAAAAACAGGCATTGAAAACAGTTAAGGATTACGCAATGAGAATTCATGCAAGACGCAAAGTGCTGATAATCGTTTTGGGTGTTGTACTGGCCCTGGTTCTTTCGGTTGCTCTTGTTTTCTGGAACATATTCCGTGGTTTATCCACGCTGGAAAGAGTCGATGATTACCCCTTGTACACCATGCAATATGTCTGTGATTACAACCTTGACAAGTTTCTTGAAAAAGGAATAACGGATAATATTTCCGACAGCGTAAGAAGAGTATTCTTCCCGGATCCCCTATGGAATTCCCTTAGGAACTTGAAGCTCGTGCAAAACAATGCCGGTTCAAAACCGGCAAGTGCCTGTGCGACGGTTTTTACCGTAAACGGGAAAGGGGAGAAAATACTCGGTCGTAACTTTGATTGGATAAACAGGCCGATCATGTTACTCGAGACAAGGCCCGATACGGGGATGTCTTCTTTTTCGATGGTCGATATAAGCTATCTTGGTTATAATGGCAAATTCCTTCCGGACAGCGCTAAAGGCGCAAGTTTTTCCCTGCTTTTTTCTCCATACGTGGCTTTCGATGGAATGAATGAAATGGGCTTGGCGGTGGGTGAGATGGCCGTCCCCGGCAGATACAAACCGCAACATGATCCCG
>CAZRMG010000459.1:0-2763 GCA_964601095.1 uncultured Melioribacteraceae bacterium
ATTCGTGAAAGCATTATAAGATTATGAAGCATAACCGAATTACCCGATGGAATAGCCCCGTCGTAAAATTCTTTTGTGCGGACAACAAGATCTGAACTTGCCGAATTGGAAAAGTAAAAAGTGCCGTCGTTGTCGTCCCAAAATATATTCAGCACAGTATCGGTAAGATTTATTGCATCCGTCAAATGCTGCTCATCAAAAGTTAAATTATAAAGAGAAAGCAGTCCCCAAATCAAAAAGGCATAATCGTCAAGATTAGCCGGGATGCCGCTTTCGCCATTCCTGTAGCGATGATTTAATTCATAATTATTAATCATCATTTTTGAAAAAACGAAATCCTTACATTTTAAAGCAAGCGCTAAGTATTCTTTATTATCAAAAACGTTTGCAGCGGTTGAAAGTGCTGCAATCATTAATCCATTCCAGTCGGTTAAAATTTTGTCATCCTTAAATGGATGAACTCTTTTATTGCGCACAGATAGTAATTTTTGTCTTATGCTATTTAATAATTTCTTTTCATTATCATCTTCAACAGGTTTATTCAAATGTGGAATATTCGATCCATTCATAATGCCTGAGGACTCATCATTAAAATTGCCATGCTCGGTTATATTATATGTTTTCGAAAATAATTCGGCTTCATCAGCATTAAGCAGATTATTAATTTCAGCTAACGACCAAACATAAAACTTACCTTCTACGCCTTCGCTGTCGGCATCTTCCGCCGAATAAAATCCTCCTTCGGGAGATAGAAGGTTTTCGTTCAAGTATTCTATAATTTCTTTAACAGTACTTTTAAATAAATCATTTCTTGTCGCCTGGTATGCTTCCGAATAAGCCATTATCAACATTGCCTGGTCGTAAAGCATTTTTTCGAAGTGGGGAACAAGCCATTTGGAATCTGTTGAATACCTATGAAAACCAAAACCTATTTGATCAAAAATTCCGCCTAACCTCATTTTAGTTAAAGTATTATTCACAATGTTGAGTGCTGCGGGTTCTTTATACTTTTTCCAATACCGAAGCAGAAATAATAGATTATGCGGCGATGGAAATTTCGGAGCCGAACCGAAGCCGCCGTTGACGGTATCGTAAAGACGCTCCAAACTTTTAAATGTATTTGGAATGAAATCTTTGCCGGATTCGCGATTTTGGTTGGAAGAAAAATTATCACTAAGTGCGGATGTAATTTCATCGGCGTTATTTGTTAATACATATTTTTTCTCTTTCCAAAGCCCGCTTACTCTATTTAGTAGTTCAACAAAACCAATCCGTCCGTATTTATTTTCTTTTGGGAAATACGTTCCGGCGAAGAAAGGTTTTTTGCCGGGAGTTAAAAAAACGGATAAAGGCCAACCGCCGCTGCCTGTCATTAATTGGCAGACTTTCATATAAATATGATCAATATCCGGGCGTTCTTCGCGGTCAACTTTAATCGATATAAAAGAATTATTCAATATTCTTGCAACATCCTCATCTTCAAAAGATTCTTTTTCCATAACATGACACCAATGGCATGTTGAGTAACCAATCGAAAGGAAAATCGGTTTGTCTTCTCTTATAGATTTGTTGAATGCTTCTTCGCCCCACGGGAGCCAATCTACGGGATTATGAGCATGCTGCAGAAGGTAGGGACTTTTTTCGTTTATGAGCGCATTAGCTTTTACTTTGTCCATTTTCGTTTTTATTCATTAAACCCATAATAGTTAATTATAGTTCAGCACGAGAAATGTTTTATTGTTATTGATAACATCTAAAAAGTTTATAGCTGTCATATCTGATTGCAGCGGGCAAGTCGAAGAAATCCGAAAAATGACTGAAAATCTTTCAAAAGTATTTTTTAGGATTTCTCACTGCGTTCGAATGACAAATACTATTTCCAAATGTTTTTTATAGTTCAGCATGAGAAAAATATTTTACAGGTTGATTTTATCGCTTAGATTCAAAAAGAATTTTGCGTTTGTATAATCATTCAACATTGAATAAGAATTAGAGAGATTGTTAAGAACACGGCGGATAATTAATTCTGCAGGAGTATCTTCAATAATAGATTTAATAATATCAATGCGTTTACCTATTAATAATTTATCGATATCGTTTTCGAATAAAACTTTCCCGTTGGCAAAGCAATCAATGATTATTATCTCACCGTCAAAATCGAATTTTGCCATAAAATGACCGGGGTAGTTACATCCTTTTATATTAAATCCGAGGCGTGAACCAACCAAAACATAAATCAACGATAAAGTAATTGGAAGGCCTTTCTTTTTTAATATCGAGTAAACCGCATCGCTGTTAAACGGATTGTGATTATCCTCTTTTGCGCCGGAAAATTCTTTTTCCTTGAACAAGAAAAATGAAAGATCAAGCTCGTCTCCGTAAGGAATTTTGTTCATAAATTCTTCTGCGAGTTCATCTAAAAAATCGGAAAGGTTTGAACGGTTGGATAAGCCGAAGTGAAATTTTGATAAAATATTCATAGCAGATTCAATCTTTTCGTTGTCGGAATCAAGGTCAAACCAAGAATTCCAATTATTAGTTATCCATGTTCTTCTATTTTCTTCAATAATAGGAATTAATAATTGATACTTTTCCGGCGAGATCGAGTCTTTATGCTCAAGAATATCTATCTCAAGTTCAATTCCGTATTCTTTAATGCGTTTTAAAATATCCCGACGGATTTCTTCAGAATCATCGTCAATCAAACTCAAAAAATATTTTAGATTATTCTTACTCATAACGCTGGAATTGTTTTTTTTGCAG
>CAZRMG010000460.1:0-2759 GCA_964601095.1 uncultured Melioribacteraceae bacterium
TCACACAGATATGACTGACGAAATCCCGATATTTTTTTTCGGGATGGAGTCACTTAGATATGAATAAACACTTTGCGCAAAGCGCTATGCGTATAGCGATTAAATAAAGATTTACGAGTAAAAAAACTTGATGATAAATTATAATGAGTAATTATTTGAAAAGAATAGTAAAAACACAATACGCTTGGCGCCCTGCGCTCAGCCAAGATGCATTATGGGGGAATTATGCTTAAGAATTATTTCAAGATAGCAGTTAGAAATTTAAAGAGAGATAAGGTTTATTCTTTCATCAATATTTTTGGTTTGGCAATTGGTATCACATGTTGCTTGTTGATTATGCTTTACATTCATGATGAATTGAGTTACGATAATTTTCATGAAAAAGCAGATAGAATTTACCGCGTAAACACCGATCTAAAATTCGGTGCGAATGAATTGAAAATTCCTCTCTGCAGCGACATGCTCGGGCCAATTATGAAAAAAGATTATCCTCAAATTGAAGAGTTTGTAAGAATACACGGCAGAACAACCGTCATGATTAAAAAGGATAATCAATTTTTTGAAGAAGACGAAATAATATTCGCCGATTCTACATTTTTTAAAGTGTTTACATATCCAGTTCTTTATGGAAATACGAAGCACATATTAAACGAACCAAATACAGTTGTTATTACAGAAAGTATTGCCAGGAAATATTTCGGTTCGGCTAACGCCGTAAATAAATTTCTTGAAGCCGATGTTAATGGCAATAATAACTTTAAAGTTGCGGCTGTTCTTAAAGATATACCGGGTAATACTCATCTAAAATTTAAAATGATTTTCCCGATGTACAACCTTGACTACGATTGGGGAAATTATGTTTCGTCGAACTTTTACACTTACTTACTTTTGAAGCCTGGAACCAATCCGAAAGATTTCTCAAATAAATTTGATGAATACAACGACAAGTATGCATTCCCGTTTGCAAAAAAATACATGAATATTGAAAGCAGGGCTGCGTTTACAAAAGCGGGCAACAGGCTTGAACATTCGTTGATGCCAATTAGAGATATTCACTTGTATTCAAAACTTTCGCAGGAAATGACGCCGACGGGAACAATAGAGTATGTTTATATTTTTTCTGCCATAGCTTTATTTATTCTTGTAATCGCTTGCGTAAACTTTATGAATCTTACTACAGCCCGCTCGGCTAACCGCGCACGCGAAGTAGGAATTAGAAAAGTTCTCGGAACGATTAAAATTAATCTAATAAGCCAGTTCTTATTAGAATCGATTGTGATGACTTTTATATCGGTAGTTATAGCAGTAATATTTTCAATGATACTTATTCCGTATTTCAATTCGATTTCAGCTAAAGAATTGCAAATAAGTACAATGTTTTCATGGCAGTTTTTATTAATTCTTTTAACTCTTCCCTTTGCTATTGGATTAATCGCGGGCAGTTACCCGGCATTTTTTCTTTCCAAATTTATGCCCGCCGAAATTATCAAGGGTCAACTATCTAAAGGAAGTAAAAGCGGTAAATTAAGAAGTGCCTTGGTTGTATTTCAGTTTGTAACATCCATAGTTTTAATTTCGGGGACAATCGTTATTTACAACCAATTAAATTTCATACAAAGTAAAAACCTCGGTTACCAAAAAGATCAGCTACTAATTATCAACGGGACATATTCATTAAATAATATCGAAGCGTTTAAAAATGAAATTATGAACACACCTGGAGTTTCTTCGGCAACAATATCAGGCTTTTTACCTGTTCCTTCAAACCGGAACTTTAATGGATTTTTTAAAGATGCTTCTATGGGCGCCGATAAAGGATTAACTATACAAAGCTGGGTTATTGATTATGATTACTTAAATACTCTTGGGATTAGAATAAAAGAAGGAAGAAATTTTTCAAAAGACTTCGGCACAGATACAGCTTCTATAATTCTTAACGAGACCGCTGTAAAACAGTTTGGTTTTAATAATCCGATTGGTGAAAATGTTTACGAGCTTGGAAACGGCAGATTAAAAAAATACAGTGTAATTGGTATCGTTAAAGATTTTCACTATGAATCTCTCCGTCAGGAAATTGGCGGTGTATGTTTAAGACTTGGTTATAACTTTGGCAACATAACATTTAAAATTAACCCGGCAAATACCACGGCAATTTTAAGCAAAGTTGAAAATCTGTGGAAGGAAATGACTTCTGGAAAACCGTTCAGCTATACTTTTATGGATGAATCCTTTAATCAAGTTTACAAAGCCGAACAGAGGATTGGTCAAATATCATTTTCGTTTTCACTTTTAGCTATTGTAATTGGTTGTCTCGGCCTTTTTGGATTGGCGACTTTCTTGGCGGAACAAAAAACAAAGGAAATAGGAATAAGGAAAGTTTTGGGTGCTTCAATTCCATCATTGCTTTTTATGCTCCTCAAGGAATTCTTAAAATGGATCTTAATAGCAAATCTGATTGCGTGGCCATTATCGTATTATTTTATGGATAAATGGCTACAAGATTACGCTTTTAGAATTGATATAAATTGGTGGATATTCGTGCTTACCGGATGTGTGTCGATTTTTATTGCTCTTGTTACAGTTAGCTTTCAGGCAATTAAAGCTGCTGTTACAAATCCGCTGAACTCTTTAAGATACGAGTGAAACCTCCCCCTGTGTCCCCCTCCTTAATTAGGGAGGGGGAATGAATGCCCGCTCGACTTCTTCGTTCGAGGTGAGGGGATGGTTAATAAATAAATTTTTTAAAAAATAATATATAT
>CAZRMG010000461.1:0-2758 GCA_964601095.1 uncultured Melioribacteraceae bacterium
ATGTTCTTTCCTTGATTCAAGAGCTTCACGGTCGTAACAAATACTTCTGCGACCTTTAGGACTTTCCGCCGAACAATCAACAAAAATATATTCACCGGTCTTTTTATCATAACCGATAACATCCGGTTCGCCGCCGGTCTTTTCCATTTCATTTAGCGACCATAATTTTTCTTTATTTGCTTCAAGTTTTGCTTGCACTTTAGCCCATTTAAGATCTTTATGACGGTTCATATTTTTCTCAAAACGGGTTTTCAAAATTCCGAGTAGTTCTTTGCGTTGCTCTTCCGGCAACTCTCTTTTAGTAATATTTATTTTGCTCATACGTTTATACTTTCTTTATTTAATTAGTATTTATTGAATATGATTACGTAAAATATTTTAAGATTATTGAAAATTATTGATTTGTCGATTTGCTTGTTTGTTGTAACTTTTATTTAGCAATCCTACAACCGTGTGACGCTCCTTTCAGTTGATTTTCTATTGTTTGACCGTCAATTAATGCCCAATGCTCATAAATCTTACCTTTAATAATTTTATATAATCTAAAACCGGTTGCTTTAATTTCAATTCCTGTCGGTTCAATGTTGCGCCAAAGCCCGATATGTTTTAGGTCCATTCTAATTTTAATAATGCTTTTGTCGCCTTCTGTTACCTGTTCTTCAATTGTTGTTTTATGTTGAAACGAAACCCCTGTTTCTATAATCCATTTCTTCATTCCTTCTACATCTTTACACATCGATGGAGGAAGTGAATTATCCACGAAATCAGGGTGTAAAAATTGAGGTAATTTTTCAAAGTTTCTATTATTCCATATTTGTTCGATGAACTCTATTACTAGTTTTGAATTTCCCATTTATCTTGTCCTTCATTTATGATAGACAAAACTAAATGGATTTATTTATTTTCTATTGCGTCAAAAGTCACAAAATATTTTACTTACCACGAATTCTACTCAATGTTTCTCTGCTAATTCCCAAGTATGAAGAAATTTGTGTCAAAGAAACTCTTTGCAAAATGTTGGGTTGATTTAAGATTAAGTTCTCATATCGTTGTGCCGGAGATAATAATTTAAAAGTATCTAAATGCTCTTCTTGTTTTTTAACAATGAGTTCCAATATTTTTCGTCCGAAAGATTCTATTTCTTGTGATTTTTTGTAAGCATCAAGCAACCTTAATTTATCAAATTTGATTATTTTTGAATTTTCACATGCCTTTATAGCATATTTTGATTTTTCTCCATTCTTCAGACTTATTATGTTTGTAAAAAAGTCTTTTTCAAAATAGAATGCCGTATTTATCTCTTTACCGTCCTTGATGTAAAATGATTTACAAAATCCTGAACTAATAAAAAAAATAGAATTGCAAACTTCATTCTCTTGCAGTAAGAAAACCCCTTTCTTTACAGCTAATTCCGTCAAACAGTCACTAAGAATTATCCAACTTTCTTCTGAAAGATTAGTAATACTTCGTATAAATTTTTTTAGGTTTTCCATGAACTTTTATATTTTATGAGGCAATTATACAGAGACACAAATGTCGTACTTAAAATCGGTGCCCGGTTTATTTGCATTTTATGCATTACTATCTTAATAATATCATCTTTTTAGTTTCGATAAAATCATTAGCTTTTATTTGGTAAAAATAAATTGCGCTTGATAGATTGTTTGTAATAAATGTAACTTCATAATTTCCCGATTCCTTTTCTTCATCAATAAGAGTTGATATTTCATTTCCAAGTACATCGAAAACCTTTAGAGTAACAAAACTTCTCTGCGGAATTGTGTAATATATTTTAGTATTTGGATTGAAAGGATTCGGATAATTTTGCATTAATTCAAACAAATTTGATGATGATTGTTGCTCATCGACTATGCCTGTAGGATATCTAATTATCGATGCAGAATCAAGCAAGAATTGCGGCCCATCACCGCCGTACATTTCAATTATACCCATTTCAGGAGCAAAGGAATAAAATACTTCATCGTCCACGGACTGAGGAATATCGAAAAAAAATTTGATGCAATGCGAATAGTTCCCCCTATTTGTCTGCAAAGTGAAATTTTTATCCACTACTTCCACATTATAAATACATGAGGGATTATTATCCGGGGATGTATAAGCTGCTCCAATGTCTTTTGTAAAATCAAACCATAAATAATCAACTCCATTTACTTTCTTCCAAATATTCCCCATTACATCTTTGCGAATAGTATCGTTAAAGTTATATTCGGGAGGAACAACCATTCCATAAAGAAAATACTTCACGTTGTCAATATTTAATGAATCTGAGACGTGATAAGTAATAGTATCTGGAAAATAAGAATTCACGTGATAGATCCAGGTATTGCCCACCTCAATGGGAAAATAATCTTGTGCGACTAATTGCGTAAATAAAATTAATGAGATTATGATAGCTCGTTTCATCTCATGCCTCTCTTGATGAACAAATATTTATTACAACATAAAGCATATAGAATTATTATTCAATCAATTTTTGAATCGTTAAACTTTTCTAAATCTTATCTCTATTCACATACAATTACTTTTTTGTTTTTGTTTATTAAAAACATGAAGTTGTCGTGGGTAATTTTTTAATTCAATTGATTTGTAATAAAAACTTCAGGATTGTACATGTTTATAGAAATAATACACAAAAGGGAAGGACTCTAATCTTCATAACACCCCCAACTTGAAATGAGTAAAAACTAATCTCTACTTCGATTTCATTGTATGTCTTTCGGCAAGGTTATCGATAATC
>CAZRMG010000462.1:0-2755 GCA_964601095.1 uncultured Melioribacteraceae bacterium
TCTTCAATGTTGTTTTGAATAGCACTGATCGCTGTCATCACGATTATTATTGAGAACAACCCAACAGCAATTCCAAGTAAAGTGAGAATTGAACGTAACTTGTTTGAACTGATTGAAGCAAGAGCGAGTTTAATACTTTCAAAGAATTGCATTTATTCGTACCTCAAGGCATCTACAGGATCTAAATGTGCGGCTTTCCAAGCAGGCAGAAAACCAGATATAATACCAACGACAGCAGAGATTAATAATGCGAGAAATACAACATTAAGCGGCATTGCTGTTGGAAGAAATTGATTGATTATTAAACTTAGTGGGAATGAAATCATCAGTCCTATAATTCCGCCAATTAAACAAATTATTGCCGATTCGGTTAAGAATTGCAAAAGTATAGACCATGTTTTTGCACCAATCGCTTTGCGTATTCCTATTTCTTTTGTTCTTTCGGTAACTGAAACAAACATAATATTCATAATACCGATAGCGCCCACAAACAATGAAAGCGCAGTAATAACTACTCCGGCAATAGCCACAACACCAATTGTATCGTCGTACATTTGTTTAAAAGCTTCCTGTTGATTAACTGCAAAATCATCTTCCTTGCCTGCGGGAATTTTTCTAATAATTCTCATAACTGAAATAATTTCCTCGCGTGCGTCATCAAGTTTTTCAACATCGCCGACTTTTACAGCGATGCTCATCCTATTTCGTGCTTGTCCAATCACTGATTCGAAAGTTTTAATCGGCATAATTATTTGTCCATCTGCGCTAAAACTTCCTAAAAAATTTCCTTGTTTTTCCAATAGTCCGATAACTCTTATCGGAACACCATTAACTTTAATAATTTTATTCAATGGACTTTCATTTGGAAATAATTCTTTCTCAATATCTTTTCCAATAATACAAACTTTTCGTCCATTCTGAACTTCAAGACCATTAAGAAACCTGCCATCCTCAAGATTAATTTGATTTGTCTTTTGATAATCAACAGTTGTACCGTAAACAACAACAGATTGAACTTGATTTCCTTTTCTTTTTACCGAAGGTCCGAATGAACTTTTAGTCGGTGCCATTGCCTCATAATTCTGCATCATTGATTGAAGTCTCTCGAATTGGTCATATGTAATATCTTTTCGATTTCTAAATTTGCTCCAATCTCCCATAGCAAACCAAGGGAATTTATCAACATAAAGTACATCACTGCCAAGAGACGAAATTGAAGTTAGAAAGGCCTCGCGTAAACCGATTATTGCCGTTGACATTGTTGTAACCGCAACAATACCAATTATAATTCCGAGAGTAGTAAGAATTGCACGCATTTTGTTGGCTCTAATTGCACGTAAAGCAATAGCCAGCACTTCTTTAAATTCAATAAGAATAAAATTCATGAGAACTATTTTAATTTTATTACAAATTAAACAGATTCAATTAATAAAAAAAGTGTGAACTAAATATTTTTAGATGAAAAGATAAGCCGGAGACTATCCGGCTTTCAATTATTCATAACGAAGAGATTCGATGTGGTCAAGATTTGCCGCTTTATAAGCCGGGTAAGTTCCAAAAGTTACTCCGATTACTACACATAGAATTACACCGATTATTACCCAATCCATTGGAATAACAGCCGAGGCCTCGAGGAATGAGCCTGCAAGATTGCCTGCAATAACACCAAAAATTATTCCAGCAATTCCTCCGATTAAACAAAGCGTAATTGATTCAAAAACAAACTGAATTAGTATATTAATTTTTTTAGCGCCAATAGCTTTCCTAATTCCGATTTCTTTTGTTCTTTCTGTAACAGATACAAGCATAATATTCATGATTCCAACACCGGCTGCTAAAAGTGCAATTGCTGCAACCACGATTGAACCGATACGTACACCTGTTGTAATATCATTTATTTGCGATAATACCGATTCATTTGAAAAAATAGAGAAATCACTTTCTTCAGTCGGCGGTACTTTTCTGATAGTTCGGAAATATCCTTCCGCGATTTCAATTAAATCATTATAAGATTCACTATCGTGACTCATTATAGTAATATTAATACTTCGCGAACGTTTACCATAAATATTTTGAAATGCTGTTAAAGGCATTATCGCAAAATTATCCTGGCTTTGCCCAAAAAAGTCGCCCTGCGATTCCAATATTCCAATTACTTTTAATTTTTTATTATCGAGTGTAATTTCTTGTCCAATTGCACTCGTGTTCGGAAATAACTTTTTAGCAACATCAGGTCCAAGAACGATAAAATTTTCGTACCGTTGAACATCTCTTTCATTAAAAGCTCTTCCCTCCTCAACAATCCATTTATTATTTGGGAAAGCATCGGGTGTACAGCCGGAAACCGGAACGTTTGGATTAGTTTCGCGGTTGCCGAATTTTAATTGCCTGCCAAACTGCCATTGTTCTGCGCCAACGGCTTTAGCTTCAACGAGTTTATTTCTTAATCTCTCAAATTCTTCATAGGTAATATCAGGTCTGTTTCTATACTTTGACCTGCTTCCCGGTCCGCCGGTTTGCACTGCCGGGAATTTCTGAATTTGAAAAGTATTTTGCCCAAGCTGCGAAACTCCTTTTTCAATACTTGACTGCAACATTGCAACAACAGTACTAATTGCAATAATTGAAAAAATACCAACAACAATTCCAAGTATTGTAAGAATCGATCTAAGTTTATTCGCTTGCAGCGATCTTAAAGCAACAATTATAATTTCTTTTATTTGCATTATTCATACCTCAATGCTTCTACAGGATC
>CAZRMG010000463.1:0-2751 GCA_964601095.1 uncultured Melioribacteraceae bacterium
TTGTTTAAAAAAGTATATAAGTGAATATATAAAAACCTTTTTAATGTAAGAAAGAAGAGAGAAATTTTTAAATATGGGTTTAGTCCTGTCAAAAAATAACTTAATTTTGTAACCGTAATAATTACATTGGAGTTCAACAATGAAAAAGTGCGTTTGCATGTTTGTTCTATTTACAGGGATAATAATTAGCGCGCAAACACCCGACTCGCTAAAAAATATCTGGCTGCCTTCTCTTGTTACAGGGTTGGGAATTAACCAGGTTGGTTTTACAAATTGGGTAAAAGGCGGCGAGAACTCTATTGCATGGAATATATACGGCGATTTTAAACTTAACAGGGAAAGCGATACATGGAGTTTTAGAAATCAAATTAAGGCTTCCTACGGAAGAGCAAAAATTGGAAGCGGAGTTTATAAAACAACGGATAATGATTTTTATATGGAAGACGTTGCAGTTTATAATGTGGGCTGGGCGGTAAGTCCGTTTTTCTCAAACTCAATTAGAACACAAGCAACCAAGGGATACGATTATAGTGTTGAAGGATCGCCTAATGTTTCTGATTTTTTTGATCCCGGCTATGTTACGCAAACTCTTGGTTTTACATACGATAAATATCAAAATATCATAACACGGCTCGGCGTTGCTGTTCAAGAAGTGTTTACAAATAAGTTCAACCAATACTCCGACGATCCCGAAACACCGAACGAAATAGAAAAATTTAAACTTGAGACCGGTATTGAATCTGTTACAGATATAAACTACACTCTCGATACAAATCTGCTTTATGGTTGTAAGCTAAGATTGTTTTCGCGTTTTGAAAGTCTGGATGTTTGGGATGTCCGTTGGGATAATACAATTACAGCAAAAGTTAACTCGTGGTTAAATGTTAACTTTACATATTTGCTTATTTACGAAAAGGCCCAAACACCTTTAACGCAAACAAAGCAGACATTGCAAATTGGAATAGTATATACGCTCTTATAAAATTTAAAGCCGCGGATTATATTCGTGATAATTAGTGTAATTCGTGGCTAATTATTTATTATCCTTATTTATATTATGACAATAAAAGAAAAGCAAAATCAACTCGTTCAAGAATTCGAACAATACACTAATTGGGAAGACAAATATTCGCGCATAATCGAGCTGGGGAGAAAATTAAATCCTCTGCCCGAAGAGTTCCGTACCGAAAAGTATAAGCTTAGCGGATGCCAATCACAGGTGTGGATAAATGCAAAACTTGAGAACGGTAAAATATTTTTTGAAGCCGACAGTGATGCCGCAATAGTAAAAGGGTTGATAGCAATTTTGGTTAATGTTTATTCTGGCCATTCGCCTGATGAAATTTTATCAAACCCGCCGGAATTTCTTAAAAATATCGGAATTGATAATCATCTTTCGCCCACACGCAAAAACGGTTTGGGCGCAATGATGAAACAGATACAAATGTATGCGATTGCGTTTAAAGCGGCGAGCAAGAAATAATCGTTATTGATTATCTATTTTATTTTTTAATACGCCGTTTATAAAATCAATTTCATCACGATTAATTGTGTGACTCATACCTTCATAAATTCTTTTGGTTACGCATGCATTTAAAGATTTAAAAATCCTTTCCGTTTCGTGAATTCGTTCAACCGGGATGTGCGGATCAATATCGCTGCAACCGAGAAATATTTCAGTACCGCTTAAATCGCCTTCGTAATTTATTAATTCTGCCGGCGTACCGATTAAACCCCCGCTTAATCCGAAAACGCCGCCAAATCTTTTCGGATTACGCGCGGCATATTCCAAGCTCAAACACGCACCTTGCGAAAATCCGAGAAGAAAAATATTCTCGCTTATAAGTCCATTATTCAACAAATCAAAAACTATCAAATCAATTAAAGTCAAGCCGGAAGTTCTGCCCGGCTCATTCATTTCAACTGGAGATAAAAAGCTATGCGGATACCAAGTATTTCCTTTGGCTTGCGGTGCTATATATGCGATCCCATCAACATCAAATTCGTTTGACAGCGATAAAATACTTTCCGCCGTTGCGCCGCGACCGTGAATCATTATCATTGCTGCCTTGGCGCTTTCAATTTTCTCTCCGCCGTAAATTATCGACTGGTTTTGATGCGGATCGTTTATGTTATTGTAATCAATCATTTATTGTCACAAAAATTGATCGTCTTGTTTTTCCGTCAATACTTTTAGTTTTATGTCCGCGACCGGCAGTATCTTCAACAAGTAAAATTTCTCCGGCTTTAAATTTTCTTGTTTCACCAAACCCATTTTCAATTTCGATTTCTCCATCGAGCAAAACAATAAATTGTTTTTGCGGAACCGGGTGAAAATCATAATTATAACTTCCGTCCGTCTCTCTAAAAATTATTTCCTTAGCCAGAATTCTTTCGGAAAGTTTACCGATATCACCGGCATCAAATAATTCATAATCCAATTCCCCGAAATGAGTTTCATTATCCTTTCCGGTATAAAGACGAGTTACTTTCATTTCCTCACAAGTGATTTTGTTTTCAATGGGATTAAAATCTGCTCGATCAAACTTCTTTTCGGCTCATGCCATTCAGGAAGCTTTAATTCCCCGCCGAGAGAATTGATATCTTCGTCAATTAAAAACCCCGGTTCGTCGGTCGCAATCTCAAATAATATTCCTCCCGGTTCGCGGAAATAAATCGAATGAAAATAATTTCTATCCACAACCTCAGTTGGACGAAGTCCGTGTTCCAATACTCTATTGCGCCAGTTTA
>CAZRMG010000464.1:0-2742 GCA_964601095.1 uncultured Melioribacteraceae bacterium
AACAAGTTCCTTTATAATTTTTCCGTCGGCTTTGCCTTTTAACGCTTTCACTACAGCGGGCATCAGCTTTGGAAAATCATCTTTTGATTTAGCTCCGAGTTCAGCTGCAATTTTGGTAATTTCATTAAGAATTTCTTCATTAGTTAATTGTTTCGGAAGATATTCTTCTATTACCTTTAACTCGGCTTGTTCTTTTTCAACAAGCTCAAGCCTGTTAGCTTTCTGAAATTGTTCAATAGATTCTTTGCGTTTCTTTGCAGCGGCAGTAAGTATTTTAAGTGCTTCTTCATCATTAAATTCTTTTCCGCTTCCGCTTTTTTGGAATTCAAGAATTTGTGCACGAATTGATCTAATTGTCAACAATCTTATCTGATCGCCTGATTTCATTGCGTCTTTAAGGTCATTGTTAATTTTGTCTATGAAATTCATATTTACCTCAAAAAAAAAGGCAGGCCATTTTAGAATAACCTGCCTTCAATTGCAAATTGTTAACTAACTATATTTTAAGCATCGCGGAGTAATTTATTCTTAAACATGATGCTTTTCTTAATTCCTGTTGAATATCCGTTACTTGACCCATATCGGAATTTTTATCGATTCTTAAAGAAACAATTACATTGGGCAGCGCTACTCTTTTTGCATACATGATTTTTTGAATTTCTTCAAGTTTAGTAATGCTGTCATTCAATTGTATCCTTCCGTCGTTGCCAACCCAGATATACGAGATCAAACGTTTATTCTCTATTTTTTCAATTGCTTTAGCTTCAGGCAGTTTGAAATTCACAAGAACATCAATTTCTCTAAGTGTTGTAGTAACCATAAAAAATAACAGAAGAATAAACACTATATCAGACATTGATGCTGTTGGAATAGTAGGTTTATTTGAAGCTCTCTTTTTTTCAAATGTCATTCTGTTTACCTCTAATTATTTTTTTATAGCTTCCGGTTCAGCAATACTAACCGAATAAGGAATTTTTGTTTTTATTTCTTCCATTTCCGGACTTTTTTCATCAATATCGATCAAACGTTTTCCGAATTTATTACGAGCATATTCGTCTTTAACTTCAGTATATGCTTCTTTTATTTGATCAAGTGTTTGAATATATAAATTATAGTTCGTCTTTCGATCGGTTTTAACAGAAACAACCAATTTCTTATTAGCCGGTAATTCAATTTTGCTTTCAATTCTCGGTTTAAGTGTTTTAGCAATTTGAGGAACGGCAATCACTTCATTATTTAATAAAACATCACCATTTTCATTAACCAAAACAGCTGCGAGTCTTTCTTTAGATATCGGTACAGTTTCCTGGTTCTCAACATATTCAGGTAATTGAATACCAATACCCGTATCAACATCTATAACAGTCGAAACAAGAAAGAACAACAAAAGCAAAAACGAAATATCGGACATCGAACTTGTTGGAATTTCCGGTTCCGGACGTTTTCGTTTTTTTAGTTTAACCATTTTATTATCTCAAATATTTTTCGACAAAATTATTTTTTAGATTTCATTTCGTATAAAGCATCAATCAATTCGATAGAACTTTCTTCCATATCTGCAACAATTTTATCGATACGTGAAATAAAGTAATTGTAAAATACTTGGAGAATCATAGCAACAACAAGACCGAAAAGAGTTGTTAATAACGCAACAGAGATACCGCCCGCAACAACGCCTGGAGAAATTTGAGCAGCTTCTTTAATAGCGTCGAAAGCTTCGATCATACCCTGTACTGTACCTGTAAAACCAAGCATAGGGGCAATAGCGATAAAAGTAGAAATCCAGATCATTCCTTTTTCAAGGAAGCCCATTTCAATTGCGCCGTAAGCCATGATAGCTTTTTCGGAAGCTTCCAATCCTTCACTTGCTCTTAAAAGTCCAGCATGAAAAACAGAAGCGATAGAACCGCGTGAATTTTCGCAAAGTTTAATTGCTTCGTCAACTCCGCCTTTTTTCAAAGCGTCTTTTACCTGAACGATGAATTTTTTTGTATTAACTGTAGCTCTTGATAAAGTCCACATTCTTTCAATGGCAAAACCCAAACCGATAATCAAACAAGCAAGAATCGGCCACATGAATCCGCCACCTTCGATGAATTTTGTTTGCAAATAAGTAACCATACCTTGATCTTGAACCTGAGCCAAGACGAAAGATATAAATCCTGTGATCTCTGCGATTTGCATAAGAGACGACCTCCGAGTTATTATTAATTATATGTTATGTAAAAATTTCTTTAATTTTCTAAAAATAAGTGCGGTAACATTAAACAAACTGTGAAAAAAAGTCAATAAATAATTTTTTACTTTTTTGTCTTTTATTCTAAAATCATCCAAAAATAATCGATTATTAAAGAGGAATTATTTCACCATTAATTTTTGGATATCCGGATAGAAGTTCATACGCCAAATTGCAAATATTTTGAGTTGTAACTAATTTGGAGAAATCGCTGACCCATTCTCTATTCTCAGAAGTATCAATTGCAAAAGGTGCAATTCCATTTGCTGTTAAATTGATTTCTTTGCCCTCGACAGCGAGAGATTTAATTAAATAATTTACTGCATTCTTTGTCATTCCATATGCGCATTTTTCTATTTCATTTTTGAATGAAGATTCAGCACTCATTAAACAAACCGATCCGCCTTTTGAGTTTTTCACAAGATTCGCAAAATATTTTGCAATTAGAAACGATGAGATAAGATTAATGTTAATCATCTTATTTAATACTTCATAGTCGGTTTCCC
>CAZRMG010000465.1:0-1108 GCA_964601095.1 uncultured Melioribacteraceae bacterium
GACGAACTATCCCGCGTTAGCGGAGGATATCGAAGATATCCGTGGTATCCCCGAAACGAAGCGGAGCGGGGGAATGATCAATCTTCAGCACTTAGCTTTGAAATGTCAAGAATAAAGATACACCCCTGGCCTCCCCTTGTTTCTTCAGTCTTCAGTCTTATTTCCCAGTTATTTTTAACATAGAACATAGAGCTGTCTTTTCTTTTCATCTATTCACCATTCACTTTTTAGTGACACTCGCTGAGAGCAAGCGTAGCGCAGTAGTGAGACTTTAATTTCAAAAACGTAGTGCATTGAAATTTTTTAGTCGAACTATCCCCTAAACAGAGTGAATGGGGACTCGAAGCGTTAGTGGAACTATCCCCGAAGCGAAGCGGGACACTTTTCACAGTCTTTTAAAATTTTTCTTGAATTATTTTTTAAAAAGGCGTTTAAAAAACATCGTCCCACAAGAGCAGAGAGTGTCGGACGACACTTTTGGTCCTGAATGTTTCACTGAAATAAATTTATAAAGTTAACTAAAGATCGAAAATTATATTTCAAGACCTGATATCATGATTTATTTAAAAATAATTTTTAATTAAGGAAAATCAATATGGGCATAGAAACTAATCTGCAGGGGCGCTTACGCAATACATCTCTGCCATATAATCATGGCCTATTACCGTTGTTTGAGGCGGTTGTTAATTCTATACACGCAATTGAAGAAGCTGGTTTACCATCACGTAGAGGAAATATTACAGTAGAAATAATCCGTTCAACACAAACACCTATTGAATTCGAACATAACAATAAAAAGAAAGGGCCTGATGCTTACGAGGATATTTTAGGATTCAAAATAACTGATAATGGTATTGGTTTCAATGAGCGTAACATGAAATCATTCTGCACTCTCGATAGTGATTATAAAGCAGATAAAGGTGGTCGTGGTATTGGTCGTCTTTTATGGTTAAAGGCATTCAAGAAGGTGAATGCTAGTAGCATATACAAAGATGGCGATGATAAATTCAAATTACGTAAATTCACATTTACAACTAGTGCTGGTGTAAACGAACAAGAAAACGGTGACGCACCAAAAAGTGCGCGAGGATTAACGAGTATTTATCTT
>CAZRMG010000465.1:1118-2737 GCA_964601095.1 uncultured Melioribacteraceae bacterium
TCTTGAGGGTTTTGAAAAAAGATACCGAGAAGCATCTTTAAAATCTACACAGGCAATTGCTAACAGCCTTTTTGAACATTGCCTGTGGTATTTCGTTTGTGAAGGAGGAGCGCCTGTAATATTTATAAAGGATAACGACCAAGTTATTGCTCTTGACGAAGTTTATGAAAATCATATGGTCTCATCGGCAGATCGCGAATCCATTATGATCAAAAATAAGGAGTTTGATTTAACACATATCAAATTGCGGGCAAACTCGTGGCATGCACACGTTATTGCGTTTTGTGCTGCAAAACGACTTGTAAAGGAAGAAAATATTACTGGGAAAATTCCAGGACTTTACGGAAAGCTAAATGATAAATCAGGTGAGTTTGTTTATGCGTGTTATGTAACTTCATCTTTTTTGGATGAAACAGTCCGTCCAGAACGCACTAATTTCGACATCGCAGAGAAAAATGGTGAACTCTTAGCTGAAACAGAAATATCATTTAGCGAAATTAAAGATGCTGTTATTGAAAAAGTCTCTGAATATCTTTCAGTATACTTAGAAGAAAACAAATCTAAGTCTAAAGATCGTGTCGAAACATTTGTATCTAATAGAGCACCGCGATACCGCCCAATATTAGCAAGAATTCCTGAAGACAAGTTAATTATAGACCCAAATATATCCGACAAGGATCTTGATCTCACACTGCATAAGCACCTTATGGAAATCGAAGAACAGTTACTCGATGATGGGCACGAGATAATGAATCCCAAAAAAGAGGAAGAAATTGCTGATTATAAAAAGCGCCTTCAAAAATATCTTGAGACGGTTGCGGATATTAAAAAATCAGATTTGGCAAACTATGTTTCCCACAGACGAGTCATATTAGATCTTCTTGTAAATGCGATTAAACGTGATCAAAGCGGCAAATATGAACGTGAGGATCTTATTCATGGATTAATTATGCCAATGCGTAAAGATTCCACAGAGGTGAAGTTTGAAGATTTGAATCTTTGGTTACTTGATGAGCGACTAGCATTTCACGATTACCTTGCTTCAGACAAAACGATTGCATCTATGCCAATTACCGGGTCGGAGGCAGGAAAAGAGCCTGATATCTGTTCACTCTATGTAATTGATAATCCAATCCTTGTTTCGGAAGAAGAACAACCACCTTTTTCTTCTTTGACCATTGTGGAAATCAAACGTCCAATGCGAAATGATGCATCTGAAGGCGAAGAAAAAAATCCAATTGAACAATGTCTTGGTTATCTTCAACGAATACGTGACGGCAAGGTCACAACAAAAGATGGCCGACCGCTGGGAAATCCGCAGGATATACCTGGGTATTGCTATGTGATATGTGATCCTACTCCGACTATGATTAATCGGTTCAAACTTGCCGATCTAACCATCACAAGTGATGGCCTTGGATATTTTGGCTATAATAAAAGCTACAAGGCATATATCGAAGTTATCTCTTTTGCTCGCTTAGTCAATTTAGCCAAACAGCGAAATAGAGCTTTCTTTGACAGATTAGGGCTTCCAACGAAATAAAAACGAGTATGAAGTTGAACAGAAATCGGGGTCAAATCTTTAATCTTGACAATTGCCGCTATCTAAGGCGAGAGAG
>CAZRMG010000466.1:0-2734 GCA_964601095.1 uncultured Melioribacteraceae bacterium
AAGTATTTTCCTCTGTTTGAATCAACCGGGTGGAATGTAAAATACAAATTAACCCCGGAAGAACTTAACAGTGTAGTTTTAAAAAGCTATTTTACTGTTTCTGCCCATAGTGGTGAAACACTTGTCGGCTTCGGCAGAATTGTTTGCGATGGAATTTTACACGCGATCATTTATGAAATGATTATTCATTCCGATTACCAACTGAAAGGAATCGGTTCCGAAATTCTTAAAATGCTTCTTAAGAAATGCAAAGACGATAATATCCGCGACATTCAATTATTCTGCGCCAAAGGCAAGCGTGTGTTTTATTAAAAGTTCGGATTTACCGCTCGCCCCGATGATGCGCCCGGAATGCAATATCAACCGAAAGCAGAAAATGATTAACAAACAAAATACAAATACTGGTTTTAATGAAATCCGGATTAATTATGATGAAATGAAATCCGAGTTTCTTAGAATTCTTATAAAGTATAATTTCAATAAAGAGAAAGCAGAAACACTTGCCGAAATTTTTACCCGCAACAGTTTAGATGGGATATACTCGCACGGAGTAAACCGATTTGCCCGTTTCGTTCAATATGTGATCGATAAGAATATCAACATTGAAGTTGAGCCAGAGCTTAAAAGTTCTAACGGTTCAATAGAACAATGGGACGGGCATTCAGGTCCCGGTCCATTAAATGCCTTATTTTGTACACAAAGGTCGATGGATATTGCAGATAAAAACGGGATTGGGTGTGTGGCACTTTCCAACACAACGCATTGGATGCGTCCCGGTTATTATGGCTGGAACGCCGCACAAAAAGGTTTTTGCTTTGTTGCATGGACAAATACAATTCCTTTAATGCCGCCATGGGGTTCTTCTCAAAAAAAACTCGGCAACAATCCGATTGTTTTTGCGGCGCCTTATAATTCAAGTGCAATTGTTCTGGATATGGCAATGTCGCAATTTTCTTTCGGAACAATGGAAAATTATATTTCAAAAAATGAATTGCTTCCATTCGAAGGAGGTTACGATAAGAATGGGCATCT
The DNA here is from genome assembly GCA_964601095.1 of uncultured Melioribacteraceae bacterium. GTDB lineage: Bacteria > Bacteroidota > Ignavibacteria > Ignavibacteriales > Melioribacteraceae > JAEWUC01. The sequence continues at coordinate 1,033 of CAZRMG010000466.1, forward strand.
CACCAAAAATCCGAAAGAAATTATCGAATCGATGCGCCCACTCCCGATAGGTTATTGGAAAGGTACAGGCATGGCTTTGTTGTTGGATATTTTAGCAGCAATTTTATCGGGCGGCTTATCAACTCATGAGATAGCCAAACGCGGTGTCGAAACAGGTATTTCACAAGTATATATTTCTTTCAATATTTCTAAACTCGATAACTTTCCATCCATATCAACTACCATCGATAATATTATAAAAGATTATCTTTCTTCAGACCCGGAAAATGATAAAACAAAAATTCTTTATCCGGGTCAACGAGTTTTGGAAACAAGATCAGAGAATTTAGCTGCAGGAATTCCGGTTAACAAAATTATTTGGGATGAAATTCTTTTTCTTTAGCAAAAAATCCCGCTATAATTATTTACAGCGCGATAAAAGTCGATTTGATTACCGAAGTAGAATCATACTTTTCGTCATTACATTTGAGTTGAACTGAAGTCTATAGAAATACACTCCGCTCGAAATATTATTTGCATAAAACTTAACAACATGCTTGCCGGCATTTTCAAACCGATTTATTATCGACGCAATCTTTTGCCCGGTAATGTTATATATCTCAAGTTTAACATGACCTGAAGTTGGAATTGAATAAGTAATGTTTGTCGTAGGATTAAACGGATTCGGATAATTTTGATCGAGAGTAAATGTTTGCGGAATGGAATTAGTATTTTTAACCGAAACAACAGGTGTTGTAATTACTGCTATATAATCAAAACTCATCCAGTTCCAAAAACCATGAAAAGAAATTTGGTTAACACCTGAATTTAGATTTATTTTTATCCCTCTTTGCAGCCATGAGTTTTTGTTCGGTGCTGTAAATTCAACGGCGTCAACTGTGTCGCCGTTAACAACAAGATATTGTGTTTTAGGAGATTCATAAGTTAACTGGTAACCGATTATCAAAAGATATTCACCCGCAGATGTAATTTCCACATTATTAAAATTTAGCGTCCACGCGTCTCGCATATCCATAAATTTACCGCCACTGACTGAAGAGGAATTTGTTACATAGCCTTGACCGGTAAATACAGCATTTTCAGCTTCGTACTTTGTAAGTTCTCCGTCGGTTACAAAAAATAAATATGGATCGGCTTGCACCGTAATACCATCGTCGTCCGTAACAACGGCTGTAATTTCGTATTCTCCAGGTGAGTTTGGAATCCAACTTGCGGTAAATGGTGAAGAGTCATCTGTACTCAACAATTGTTCTTTAACATAAAATGATGTTTGTTGAACAATACCGTCGGCATCCGAAGTATTTGCAATTATTGTTATAGTTGAATTTGATCTTGCGACATTGCCAATATTTGTACTAATTGTAGCAACAGGCGGTTTTTTAACCGACAACATGCCATACACTGCAATTTCATAAATCGAGTAACCGTATTGTGTTGCTCTTTGAATTCCATGCATACGAACAAATCTTCCGCTTACGGCATGGCTAAAAACTATATTATCTTCTCCTCCATTCCCATTTCGTTCTTCATGTACTTTATTCCAAATATATCCGTCGAAAGAAACTTCAATATCATATGATAATCCGTGAGCAGCTTCCCAGTATAAAATAATTCTATCTATATCGATTGCTTCACCGAGATCTACCGAAATCCATTCATCATCAGGATTATCATCAAGATTAGGATCTGCTGTTGTAGTAGC
>CAZRMG010000467.1:0-2731 GCA_964601095.1 uncultured Melioribacteraceae bacterium
TAATTATCATAAGTGAAAATTTATCTAAGAAAATAGATTGAGGTAAAATTGGAAGGCGGATTTTTTGGTTTTCTCGAAAACAATTCCATATATATTGTAATGTTTATCGTTCTTGTCATTTGGCTCGGTATTTTTTTATTTCTGAACAATACTGATAGGCGATTAAAAGTTATTGAAAAAGAAATTGCATCAAAGGAGAATTAGTTATATGAAAAATAAATATATGTTCGGCGGGGGAATCATCGTTGTGTTTCTTGCTGTGATGATTTACCTCTTTACGCAAACAAACGTTCAGTACGAAAATAATTTTGCTAAAGTAATGGGCGCCGGCAAAACCGTTAAAGCAACCGGAAGCTGGATTAAAGAAAGAAATTATAACATCGATAAAGAAAACAAAATATTTTCTTTTTACATGAAAGACGATGCGGGCAACATTATGAAAGTTATGTATCATGGCGCGATGCCCAATAATTTCGAATCATCAACAAGCATTGTAGCTACGGGCAAATATCAAGACGGGGTTTTCCACGCGAACGATATTCTAACCAAATGTCCTTCCAAATATCAAGAACAGCCGGTTAAACAAGCCGGGGCTTAATTTAAGCAGTTAGGAGATCTTATGATTGGTAATATTTTATTATCACTGGCGCTTGCCGCCGGTGTCTTTTCTGTTATTATGTATTTCTTAACCTACAAAGGTTATCAAAATACATTACAACTTGCGCGTATCGGATTTCATGCAACCGCAATTATGGTTATGGCCGCAAGCGCATTGTTGCTGCATGCAATTCTTACTCATCAATTCGAATACAAGTATATATATAATTATAGCGGAAGCGATCTTCCAACCGGCTTATTAATGTCAACATTTTACGCGGGTCAGGAAGGAAGCTTTTTGTTGTGGACTTTGTTTTCGGCAATAATAGGTTTGATACTGCTTGAATACACATCCAAACGTGGCGATCTCGAACCGAGAGTAATGATGATTTTCACTCTTGCTTTATCATTTTTGATTTTGATGGTCAACCCGCTTTTAAAATCGCCGTTTAATTTAATTTGGGCTACTCCTGAATTCGTTGATTTAAAAAGTATCAACCCGGCGTTTTTATCGTTGCCTGCACTTCAAAATTATATTTTCAGCGATCCGCAATCCGGTAAACAATTTATACAAGTCAGCCGCGACCTCTATGCGACACTGCTTTCAAACGGCGTTTCGATGAATCAATTTATAATTGAAGGCAAAGGATTAAACCCTCTGTTGCAAAATTTTTGGATGCAGATTCATCCGCCGATTTTGTTTGTGGGATTTGCAATGTCGGCTGTTCCATTTTCATTTGCTTTAGCGGCATTAATTAAAAATGAGTACAAAGATTGGGTTAAACAATCTTTACCGTGGGTACTAATCGGAACAATGGTTCTCGGAGTTGCAATTATGCTCGGCGGTTATTGGGCTTACGGTGTTTTGGGATGGGGAGGTTATTGGGGATGGGACCCGGTTGAAAACTCATCGCTTATACCCTGGATTATTGGAGTTGCTTCAATCCATACATTGCTTGTTCAAAAGAAAACACAGGATAAAGAAGGCGGTAATTCTGCCGGAAGATTTGTTAAAACTAATTTGATGTTAAGCATTCTTACATTTATTCTCGTTATTTACAGTACATTTTTAACAAGAAGCGGTGTTCTCGGCGATGCTTCTGTTCACTCCTTTGTCGATCCCGGTATGATTGTTTATCTCTTCCTTGTCCTATTCTTAAGTTTGTTTGGTTTGATGGGAATAGGAATGATTATTTACAGATGGAAATATTTATCCGAAAATTTTTCATTCGAAGAAAACGTACTTTCAAGAGAACTCGCATTGTTCACAGGCGCCGTTGCTTTAATTGCTTCCGCAATTATTATATGGGTTGGAACTAGCGCGCCGATATTCGGCCAGACTGTTGAATTGAAGTTTTATAATGAATTAAATCTTCCTATTGCGATTATTATAGGTCTGTTGAACGGATTCAGTTTGTTACTCAAATGGAAAACGACCGAGAAAAAAGATTTGTGGCAACGATCGCAATTTTCAATAATTGCCTCTGTTATCTTGACGGCAGCTATTGTTGTACTTGGCGGTGTTTACGATATTATGTTAATAATTTTAACCCTCTCTTCCGCATTCGCTCTATTTGTAAATGGCGAGATAGCTGTTAAAATATTAAAGGGGAAAAGAAACCACCTTGGCGCTTACATTGCTCATATTGGAATAGCTGTGTTTTTTATCGGTGTTCTCGCTACGGCGGGGCATTCGCAGGAAAAACAGGTTGATCTTGTAAAAGGTGAAAAAACAAACGTGCTTGGTCATGATTTAACTTTTACAGGATATGAACCTTTTGAGAATGGCAAAAAGTATTATTTTAATATTGAAGTCAACAACGGCGGCAGCTCACGAATTGTTAAACCTGTTATGTTTGTTGCGGAGTTTAACAATAGTTTAATGCGCGAACCCGATATACTTGTTGGACTAACAAAAGATTTTTACGTTGCACCCGTAAGTTACGATGAAGGCGCACCTGCCAATGAAGGTTCAACCGCAGTGCTGAAGCAAGGTGGATCAATTAATTTTGACGGCAAGGAAATAATGTTCAATAAGTTTGTTATGCCCAAAGATATGAGCGGCATGATGAGCGGCGGTTTGTTTAAAATCGGTGCCGACCTTTCAATAAAATTTGATGGTAAAGAATTTAAA
>CAZRMG010000468.1:0-2731 GCA_964601095.1 uncultured Melioribacteraceae bacterium
TGGCGGAATATGTTGATGAATGGGCAGCTGGTGGAAGGAAAAATATTTTTGGTGACACTGTTCGGGTTCTGGAAATGCAGTCAGAAGCCGGTGCTGTTGGAGCGCTGCACGGCGCATTGCAGACTGGTTCGTTGGCATCCACCTTTACCTGTTCACAGGGTTTATTGTTGATGATCCCCAATATGTACAAAATATCAGGCGAATTGTTGCCTGCTGTTTTCCATGTTTCTGCACGTGCTATTGCTGCTCAGGCACTTTCTATTTTTGGTGACCATAGTGACGTTATGGCTACCAAGCAAACAGGTTTTGCCATGATGGCTACCAGTAGTGTTCAGGAGGTAATGGACCTCGCTGCTGTGGCTCATCTTACTGCTATAAAATCACGCGTACCTTTCCTCCATTTCTTCGATGGTTTCAGAACCTCTGCTGAAATTCAGAAAATTGAAGTTCTGGATAAGGAAGACCTTGCTCCATTGCTGGACATGAAATTGGTACAGGAATTCAGAGATCGCGCTTTAAATCCCGATCATCCTGTTACACGTGGTACTGCACAGAACCCCGATATTTATTTCCAGAGTCGTGAAGCATCCAATCCTTTCTATGATGTCATTCCTGATATGGTTGAGCATTATATGAAAGAAATGACCAAGCTTACCGGCAGGGAATATGCACCTTTCCAGTATTACGGTGCTGCTGATGCTGAGAATATCATCATCGCCATGGGTTCGGTAACTGAAACCACCCGTGAAGTTGTCGATTACTTAAATGCAAAAGGCGCAAAAACCGGTGTTGTCAATGTACATTTATACCGTCCTTTTTCTGCCAAACATTTTCTGAAAGTAATTCCAAAATCTGTAAAGAAAATTTCGGTACTCGACCGTACCAAAGAACCAGGTGCCAACGGAGAACCGCTCTATATGGATGTTAAGGAAATATTCTATGGAATGCCTAATGCTCCTGTGATCCTTGGCGGACGCTATGGACTGAGTTCAAAAGATACTACTCCTGCACAGATAGTTTCTGTGTTCGAAAATATGACTGAAAGTCAGCCTAAGATGCGCTTTACCATTGGTATTGTGGATGATGTTACCAATCTGTCACTGCCTCTCAAACCTGAGATCAGCATTTCACAGAAAGGTACCTTTGAAGCCAAATTCTATGGTTTGGGTTCTGATGGTACTGTAGGTGCCAACAAGAATTCGATTAAGATTATTGGCGATTCCACTGATAAATATGCGCAGGCTTATTTTGCATACGATTCCAAGAAATCCGGTGGTATTACCACATCTCACCTGAGATTTGGAGATTTGCCCATTCGCATGCCTTATCTGGTGAATACACCCGACTTTGTAGCATGCCACGTACCGGCTTATCTCGATAAATATGATATGCTCAAAGGCATTAAAAAAGGTGGTACCTTCCTGCTGAACAGTATCTGGGATGCTGAAGAAACCAAGAAACGCCTTCCCGACAGCTTGAAAAAAGTGCTGGCTGAAAACCAGGTAAATTTCTACATCATAAATGCTACCAAAATTGCGGAAGAAATTGGTTTGGGTAACCGTACCAACACCATTATGCAATCTGCATTCTTCAAAATTGCCAATGTAATTCCTTTTGAGGATGCCATGGCTCAGATGAAGAAGGCTGTTGTGAAGACTTTTGGCCGCAAAGGCGAAGACATCGTGAATATGAATATTGCTTCCATAGAAAAAGGCAGCAATGTTACCAAAGTAGATGTTCCGGCTGAGTGGGCTAACATCACCGTTACACCAAAAGCAGATATCCGCAAGGACGTACCTGATTTCATCCGCAATGTGGTTGAGCCTATGAATTACATGAAAGGTGATGACCTGAAGGTAAGCGCTTTTGTAGGACGTGAAGACGGTACCTTCCCTGCAGGAACCACAGTATATGAAAAACGTGGTATTGCTGTAAATGTACCTGAATGGAATTCTGCTACATGCATTCAATGTAACCAGTGTGCATTTGTATGTCCGCATAGCGTTATCCGTCCGTTCCTTCTTGATGAGAAAGAAGCAGCAGGATTGCCTGCAGGAACTCCTACCATGAAAGCAAATGGTAAAGGTTTTGAAAACCTGCAATACCGCATTCAGATCAGTCCCCTCGATTGTACCGGTTGCGGTGTATGTGCCGATGTATGTGCATCCAAGGTAAAATCACTGGTGATGAAACCACTCGATACACAGGCAGCTCAAATCGAGATCTGGAATTACATCAGCAATAACGTAACCTATAAAGACGGCCTGGTTGAAGTTGACAAGTCAGTTAAAAACAGTCAGTTTGCTCAGTCGTTGTTCCAGTACTCCGGTGCTTGCGGCGGTTGCGGTGAAACTCCATACATAAAGCTGATTACCCAGTTGTTTGGCGATCGCATGATCGTTTCAAATGCTACCGGTTGTTCTTCCATCTATGGTGGTTCAGCTCCTTCCACTCCTTACACTGCAAACAAACAAGGAAAAGGTCCGGCCTGGGCTAACTCCCTGTTCGAAGACAATGCAGAATATGGTTTAGGTTTGGCAATGGGTGCCGATAAACAGATGAAAAAAGTTGCCCGCAAGATGAGCGAGGCTATCGCAAATAACCCCGGCTTATCAGAGGCTTCCATTGAAGCATTTAAAGAATGGCTGAATCCTGAAAACGATGCCCGCGCTTCAAAAGCAGCATCTCTGAAAGTTGTCCAGGCTTTAAAGAAAGAAACCAATCCTTTAGC
>CAZRMG010000469.1:0-2726 GCA_964601095.1 uncultured Melioribacteraceae bacterium
AAAAATTCGTAAACTTCGCTCGCCTCGCGTTTTACCAATTTTTCAATTTCCTGGTAACTTAGGTCGCTCGTGTACAAATCGAATATTCTTTTTATTGGATTAGTTGACGGCAAAGGCAATTCCGAGTTTTGATAGATATTAACTTATTAATTTTTCTGAACTTTTAGACGATAAAAACCGGAGTTTGTTGGATTTTGGGAAATTATTTTCGAATAAAAATTAACAAATGTTGGCCAAATCACCCCTTAAATTTTTGTGTTCAACAAAAACCGTGAATCCTAAAACGGTTTTGTTCATCATACGGTAAACAAAAAATGGAGATATAATGTTAAATACTAATCTTACTCACGTATTATCCGAACAAGATCACGCAAAACTTTTACAGGAAAATGAAAATGTAATGATTTGCTGCGGCCGGATGGGACCAATGTGTATTCCGGTTTACGGAGAAATGGAAGAACTTGAAAATGAATATAAACACGTAAAATTTGCAGATATGGAATTTGACTCGCCCGACGCAAAAGTAATTCGCAATTTGCCGGAATGCCGAGGTTTTGCAGGCTTACCATTCACAGTATATTACAAAAACGGAAAGGTTGTTAAAGCTACAAGCAGTATTCAAAATAGAGATCAGATTACTGAAATACTGGATGCTAATTTCGGTAAGTAATAAATTTTACGCAGGGCTTAGCCCTGCTGTTTTTATGGAGTTAATTATGGAAAATAATTTTGATGTAATTGTAATTGGTGGGGGCGCCGCCGGTTTAACTGCAGGAATTTATTTATCGCGTGCCCGTGTTAAAACATTAATCCTAAATGAAGGAACTGTGGGCGGACAAATGGTTTTAACACACGAAATTGCTAACTACCCCGGCATCGAAAGCATTAGCGGTTATCAACTTTCACTCAATATGAAAAAACAGGCGCAAAAATTCGGATGCGTTATTAAAAGTAATATTAAGATTACCGGCTTGGATTTGGACGGTGAAATAAAGAAAATTACAGTCAATAATAAAGATGTTTTTACTGCTCACTCGGTTATAATTGCAACAGGCGGAAAATCGAGAACTCTTGGCGTACAAGGCGAAAATGAATTTAAAGGAAAAGGTATTTCCTACTGTGCAACCTGCGACGGAGATTTCTTTACAGATAAAGAAATTATTGTTGTCGGCGGTGGAAACTCGGCATTGGAAGAAGCAGTATCTTTAACAAAGTATGCTTCAAAAGTTACTATTGTACATCAGTTCGATCATTTCCAGGCGCTTGAACATTATGTTAGCGAAGCGAAGAATAATCCTAGAATCAGTTTTATAATGGAATCGAAAATTATTGAATTTATCGGCGAAGAAAGTTTAAAGGGTGTTAAAATTCAGAATCAAGCAACAAAAGAAATATCTGAAATAAATGTTGACGGGGTTTTTGTTTTTATTGGTTATGTTCCGAATACAGAAAAGTTTGATGGAGTTGTAGAGTTAAATCAATACGGTGAAATTATAGTTGATAAAAATATGGCTACAAATATTCCGGGTGTTTATGCTGGGGGAGATTCAATTGTAAAACGATACAGGCAGGTTACAACAGCAGTTGCAGATGGTACAATTGCTGCATTAAGTGCCGCGGAGTATGTCAACAATATTAAAAAAGAAACGGTGCTTGTGTAAAGTGTTTTAATACTACGTTTATGCGGTTAAAGAAAAATGTGTTTCATTTCTTTAAGCCGAGCCGTTCAAGTCGTGATCTTAAATGTCTTTCTGTAATACCTAAAATTCTTGCAGCCGCGCTTTGATTACCGTTAGTGCGGCTTAATGCTTCCTGTATAACAGCAATTTCATATTTCTTTAATTTAGTTTCGTAATCCTCGTTTAAATCATGCGGGTCAAATTCTGTCACACCGGCACCGGAAATAACAGGCGAAGGTAAATCGTTCTTTGTAATGTATTCGTCACGGGTTAAAACTATAGCGCGCTCAATCATATTTTCAAGCTCGCGAATGTTGCCCGGATAATTGTACTTTACTAAATAATCAAATGCTTCTTTTGAAAGACCTTTTACATCTTTGCCTGTCTCCAATGAATACTTTTTGATGAAGTGATCTGTCAACAAAGCAATATCGTCTTTTCTCTCACGCAGCGGGGGAAGATCTATTGTTACAACATTTAATCTGTAAAACAGATCTTCGCGGAAAGTTTTTTCTTTTATCATCTCTTCAAGATTTCTGTGTGTAGCCGCTATAATTCGTACATCTGTTTTTATTGTTAAGTTACTCCCGATTTTTTGAATTTCCCCAAACTGAACCGCGCGCAATAATTTAACCTGCACTGAAAGCGGAATGTCGCCGACTTCATCAATAAATAATGTACCTTCGCTGGCTTCTTCGAACCTGCCGATGCGCTGATTTACCAGGACCTCGATGCGTTGAAGCGTTCGATCTCGGACGTCAACCCGGCACTGCGGAACTTCGAGGCATCGTGCTTCGACGGCATTTATATCACCGGCGACATTTCGCGCGATTACCTTGACCGGATCGAGTACGCCCGCAACAATCTGAAGCCGGCGCAGGAAGATGCAGTGCGGTCGCAGTTGAACCTGAACCTGGCCCAGGTTGATTAGGCTCGCGCCAGCGCGTACGTATTGACGATTGCACGAGCGGCGGCAGCCGCGATTGCGGCACCGGCACCGATCGCGGCGCGCTTTTCGCGCCTTCCGGCGCTCTTGCCGAAGTTTGA
>CAZRMG010000470.1:0-603 GCA_964601095.1 uncultured Melioribacteraceae bacterium
TGGAACGTATCAAAAAATAAAGACAATGCCGCCAAATACAATTAGTACTGATGATTCAGGTCTATCCGCATTTACAGATTATTTCTATAAAGTACGGTCTTATAATTCTTCCGGTCCATCGGAATTTAGTAATGAAGTAAGCACAAGCAGTATTAGCGGTGGTCCGTGGAATTTACAAGCCGAGGCAATCGGTTCGAGCAGTGTGCGTTTAACATGGGAAGATTTTGCTGTTAATGAACTTGGTTTTATTATAGAAAGGACTGACCCGTACACAAGCAATTTCCAGCGGGTTGCACTTGCCGGGCGAGGCGTCACGGAATATTATGACAATACTGTTTCTGCAAATACGGGATATAGATACCGTGTGGCTTATTATACAAATACATCGGTTAGTGGATATTCAAACGAAGCATCTATTTCAACTTACTATACGGATGTTGAAGGTCCCTCGAATTTAACTGTTACTTACGATTCACAAAACCAGGTGGTAATACTAAATTGGCTTGATAATACTTTACTCGAAAAAGAAACAATAATAGAAAGAAAAGTAGGCGGTGGAATTTTTATTGAATATGCAACTCTTTCTGAGAACGAGGAAGCAAG
>CAZRMG010000470.1:613-2719 GCA_964601095.1 uncultured Melioribacteraceae bacterium
CAGACTTATTATTACAGAATAAGACAATCGCTTGGAAGTAAAACCTATACTCCTTATTCAAACGAAGAAAAAATTGTTATTCCATACTGAGATTAATGCAGGAAAGTAAAAACATAATAACAACGGGATCTAGTGTCACTGATTTACCGAGTCTTATTATTGATAAGGCCGGAAGAATTATTGCTTTAAATCCACAAGTAAAAAAAATAATTCCCGGTATAATACCGCAATCTAATTTTTTCGAATTTTTTGACGAGCAAAAAGTTTTAACAGTTCAAAGAATATTTATTGATGCAAGAAAGTATGAAGTTACTTCCAAAGATACTATAACGCTTAAAATTGGAACTGAGACTAAAAAATTTGAGATATCTTTTACACCGTTGAAAAGCGAAAACAACATTTATTATTTGGCTACTCTTAGAAATATCAGCAACGAAAAGCACGAAACAGAAACAAAAAGATTTTGGATTGCCACTTCTGAATTGGAAAAAATTACAGACGATAAAAAAATTCTTGCTGTAATCAGTAAAATTAAAATGACATTCCCTTTTACATTTATTGAAAAGGCAAAAATTCAAAAAGAAGTAAATGAACTTGATTGTTATTTCTGGATAAAAGAAGTCGGCGGGAAATATATAGTTGTTAACGAAGCGTTCGCGGAATCTTTCGGTTTGAAAGCTGCCCAAATTGAAAATAAAAATGAAGTAGATTTCCTTCCGAAATATTTAATTCATCTTTATGATACAATAGATAAAATTATTGTTGAAACGACAAACACAATAATATTCGAAGGTGTTGCGCTGCCCATGTCCGCGGGAGGAAAACGCGAAACAAAAATTATTGAGTTTCCTATTTGCGATCTCGAAAACAAAGTTGTTGCTATCATAGGATTCTCTCAAAAAGTTGAATCGGGAATAGGAACAGGTAAAGGTATAAATCCGGTATTTTATAAATCATTGCATGAACCTCTTTTAATCGTTAATCCCGAACAATTGGTAGTTGCATATAGCAATGAATTCCTAAAATTAATGCTTCTAAATGAAAAAATTGATTATCACAATCATGAAGTGACTTCACTTTTCGAAAAACAATTTGTAAGCGTTTTGACAGAAAGATTGAAAACTTTTGATAGTAAAGATGAAATATCATTCAACTATACATTTGTAGAAAAAGGCAATCTTCATGTAGAAGTAAAAATCACTCATCTGTTTGATGACGACAATGCGTACTTCGGAGCCCAGATTTTATTCATACCTAAAAATCAAATTCTGGAACTTCAGGAATCCAAAGCCAAACTTTACGATATTTTTGTGCAGAACACTCCGGAAGCCATGTTTATTTATAATCTTGAGAATCTTAAATTCCTTGAAGTTAATGAAGCCGCGCTGAAATTATATGGTTATAAACGCCAAGATTTTTTGAATATGGATTTAACCGACCTTTATGCGCCGGAAGATATACAAACTCTGATAAGTTCAAGCGATAAAACCGCTAACTTGAATTTAACAGGTCCTTGGCGTCATAAAAAAAGTGACGGCACTTCACTGCTTGTTGAATTAACAAGGTCGTCGGTGGATTTCGGCGGAAAAAAAGCTCATTTAAATATTGTTAAAAATGTAACCGAGCAAGCCAACGAAAAAAGAGATTTGCAAATATTAAAAGCGGCTTTCGAAAATACGAATGATCTTGTTATCCTTACTGATAAAGAAGGATTTATAACGGAAAGTAATGAGAACGTTAGTAAGAATCTCGGATACTCTAAAAAAGAATTGGAAAACAGACCGTTTATTAGTTTGGTCAGCGACGACGACAGGGGCAAAGTAAATAAAAACATTTTCTTCTCGGGATTATTGAAAACAACTTCAGTTGAAGTTAGCATCAAAAAACCTTCCGCAAGTTTTCAGAAAGCAACTATTGTTGCTACACCGATTAAGAATTATACCGGCGAGATAGAATCTTTTATTTTATTGCTTAAACTTGTTGAAGAAAAAAGCAGCACAAAAGATTTAAAACACAACCAGGGTGAATCTCTCGAAAAAATTGATCCGCCGTTTTTATCGAATATGTTTCATGAAATTCTTACTCCTATTAATGTTATTCTTGGTT
>CAZRMG010000471.1:0-2703 GCA_964601095.1 uncultured Melioribacteraceae bacterium
TTTTATGGATTTACAATTTGGGATTATGATCGTCCTTTTATTACAGCAAACTTGCAGGGCATGGAAACCGGAACACTCCGCGAAATAATGGATGTACTTCACAAAACATATTGCGAAAAAATCGGTATTGAATATATGCACATTCAAAACCAAGAGGAAAAACAATGGCTCCAAGAAAGGATGGAACCGATTTTTAATAAAGCAAAATTCAACGTTGATCAGAAAAAAAGAATAATAGAAAAACTAATTATTGCAGAAGCATTTGAACATTTTCTACACACAAAGTTTGTCGGGCACAAAAGATTTTCACTTGAAGGCAATGAAACGATTATTCCGGTACTCGATCACTTACTTAAACTAGCAGCAGATTCAAATGTTCAGGAAATTCTTCTTGGAATGGCTCACCGTGGAAGGTTGAATATTCTATCAAATATCATTGGTAAGAGTTACGAAAAAATATTTTCGGAATTTGAGGAAGATGTTGATCCTGATGCACCGCAAGGAACCGGGGATGTTAAATACCATCTTGGAGCTTCGGGTGCTTATAAAACACACAACGGGAAAGAAATTAAAGTAACCTTGGCTCCTAATCCTAGTCATCTTGAATTTGTTAACCCTGTTGTTGAAGGAATTGCCCGCGCTAAACAATCCCGTAATAATGACAATGATAGAAATAAATTTATACCAGTTTTACTTCACGGCGATGCTGCTTTTGCAGGGCAAGGAATTGTAGCCGAAACATTAAATCTTTCACAGTTAAAAGGATACAGAACCGGCGGCACAATTCATATTGTCATTAATAATCAAATTGGATTTACAACATCTCCTGAAGATGCGCGTTCATCACCGTACGCTACAGATGTTGCCAAAATGATACAAGCACCGATTATTCATGTTAACGGTGATGATCCCGAAGCTGCTTTGTGGGTTATACAGCTTGCGTTTGAATACCGAATGCATTTTCATAAAGATATTGTTGTAGATGTTGTTGGATACAGACGTCATGGTCACAATGAAGGCGACGACCCGGTTTATACTCAACCACTTATGTATAAATTAATTAAATCACATAATTCAGTTAAAGAATTGTATCGTGATAAATTAATTTACGACGGGATTATGAATTCTGAAGAAGTTGCCGAACTTGAAAATAATATTATGAATCGATTGGAAAATTCTTTAAAGACTAACAAAAAGAATAAACATGAATTTAAACCCGACAGACCATTTGCTTATACCCAGGATTACTATAAATCATTTAAAGACAAGAAAATCAGCAAAGTAACTTTTGATATGTTATCGACAATTGTTGAAGGAATAACAAACCTCCATTCTAATTTTTCAGTTAATCCAAAACTTCTAAAACAGATTTCAAAGCGTCGAGAATTCTTAACCGGGAATGCACTAGTAGATTGGGCATTCGCAGAATCACTTGCTTTCGGCTCACTTTTAATTGATGGAATTCCGGTCCGCTTGAGTGGACAGGATAGTGCACGCGGTACATTTAGTCAAAGGCACTTGATTCTGACAGATATGAACACGGAAGAAGAAATTATTCCTTTAAATATGATTTCCGAAAATCAAGCAAAGATTGAAGCACTCGATAGTTTGCTTTCTGAAGCAGCGGTACTCGGATTCGAATTCGGGTACAGCATTACCGATCCAATTTCTCTTGTTATTTGGGAAGCGCAATTCGGAGATTTTGCAAACGGTGCGCAAGTAATAATCGATAATTTTATTGTTGCTTCACAAACAAAATGGCAATTACCAAATAACCTTGTTTTGCTTTTGCCGCACGGACAAGAGGGGCAGGGGCCGGAACACAGCAGTGCACGTCTTGAAAGATTCTTAATTCTTTGCGCAGAAGAAAACATGTATGTATGTAATCCTACAACTCCTTCACAATATTTCCATCTTCTTAGAAGACAAGCATACAATGTTTCCGAAAAACCATTAGTTGTTATGACACCAAAGAGTCTTTTAAGATTACCCGCCGCCCGCTCTCCTATAAATGAATTTACGGAAGGAATATTTAACGAAATTATTGATGATAAATTAATCAATAAAGAAAAAGTAAAAAGGATTTTGCTAACGAGCGGTAAAATCTATTATGAGCTTTTGAATTTCCAAGAGGAAAATAAAATTGATGATATTGCGCTAATAAGGATTGAACAATATTATCCTTTCCCTAAAAAGAAATTGGAAGAAATATTTTCAAAATATAAAAATGCTAAAGAAACTTATTGGGTACAGGAAGAACCTCAAAATATGGGGGCATGGAATTTTATCTATCACAAGATCGCCGATATGCCGGAACTAAAACAAAATGTAATATTTATTGGAAGACCGGAAAGTCCAAGCCCGGCAAGCGGATCAACTAAAAAACATATATTAACTCAAAACGAAATTATAGAGAAAGCGTTTTCGAGGCGACAATAAATGATTTTAAAATATTAAGATTGATCTGATTGTCTTGGAATAAATTCCATAGATATTAATTTATTCATTAAAGAATCTTTGACTTCTTTAAACTCCATAAAATATTTTTTTGCAATCGGAGCTGCAGATGGAATTTTTTCACGTAATGGATCTACTTGACTTCCGTTTTTCCAAAACCTGAAACAAACGTGCGGGCCTGTAGCCAAACCTGTACTTCCAACGTAACCTATCAACTGCCCTTGTTTTACGCGAATACCGGGTTTT
>CAZRMG010000472.1:0-2688 GCA_964601095.1 uncultured Melioribacteraceae bacterium
GTCCTTTTCCTCTTTAGAAATCCAATACGCAGGCATTCTGAATGCCGGGTCTTCGGTCGGAATTCCTTGAAGCGCTTCTTCAATATTTCCCGGATTCATCGCAAGGTATCGGTCGGTGTGTATAATATAATTAGCAACAACGTTGCCTTTTATTTTAATAATATATTCGTTCGGATCGAGTTGCAGATTATCGCGGACTCTAACCGAAGGAACAAGAACTCCATATTCCAAAGCAATATATTTTCTCGTTGAAGCAATTTTCTTAAAAAGTTCGCCGCCTTGGCGTTCATCAACCAAAGTAATAAGGCCATAACCGATTTCAATTTCTATTGGGTCAACCTGCAAATATTGTTCAACTTTTTCTTCTGTCGGTTCTTCGGCTTGCATTCCCTCTTCTTCTTTAACGGCAAGAGCTTCTTTTTGAGTTTTACTTGAAAAATAACTTCCGGCTCCGAGAACAGCGCCGATGAGAACAAACGGAACTGTCGGCATGCCCGGTACAAAAGCGAACAGAACAATCATTCCTGAAACGGTACCGAGAACACGCGGATTAGAAAGCAATTGTGTTTTCATTTCCGAATCTAAAGCACCGCCGGAACTGCTGCGTGTTACAACCAAACCTGCAGATGTTGCAATAATCAAAGCAGGTATCTGCGAAACAAGTCCGTCACCAATTGTAAGCATTGTGTAATTTTGAAGAGCATCTGTAAAAGGCATTCCCTTTTGGGCAACGCCAATAATAAATCCTGCTAGAATATTTACGATGTTAATTATAAGTCCTGCAACGGCATCACCTTTTACGAATTTACTAGCTCCATCCATTGCGCCGTAAAATTCAGCTTCGCGTGCAATTAAATCGCGGCGTGAACGCGCATCGGCTTCATTAATTAATCCTGTATTTAAATCTGCATCAATTGCCATCTGTTTGCCGGGCATAGCGTCGAGAGTAAATCTTGCAGCAACTTCCGAAATTCTCATCGAACCTTTTACGATTACGATGAATTGAATAATCACCAATATCATGAAGATGATAAAACCAACAACATAATTTCCGCTGATGACAAATGTTCCGAACGATTCAATAACTTCGCCCGCATAACCTTCAACTAAAATTAAACGTGATGAGCTTATGTTCAACGCGAGTCTGAATAAAGTTAATACAAGCAATAACCCGGGGAATACCGAAATGTCCAACGGTGTTTTAATATAAAGTGCAATTACAAGTACGAGTACGGAAAGAGTAATATTAAGCGCGAGGAAAAAATCCAATACGAATGCCGGTAATGGTATAAGCATTAAACCGAGCATTAGCAAAATGCCGAAAGCAAGAATTACGTCGCTATTTTTTTGAATATTATTCATTAAGCAATACTTTTTCTTTTCTTTTTATTGCGCAGACTGAAAATGTAAGCAAGAACTTTTGCAACTGTATGATATAGAGTTTCAGGTATTTCTTCACCGACTTCACACATTTTGAAAAGTGTACGTGCAAGTTCTCTATCTTCATGCAATGGAACATTATGTTCTACTGCAATCTTTTTAATTCTTTGCGCCAATTCATCAACGCCTTTAGCAACAACAACCGGCGATGTTTTTTTGGACGGTTCATATTTAAGCGCAATTGCATAATGTGTCGGGTTTGTAATTACAACATCCGCAGTAGGAATTTCTTTCATCATTCTTCTGCGGGCTGCGGCAAACTGCAAGCTTTTAATTTTTCCTTTTACAAGCGGATCGCCTTCGGATTGTCTGAATTCCTCTTTTACTTCCTGTTTTGTCATCATCAAATCTTTTTTGTATTTATATCGCTGATAAGCAAAATCAGCAAAAGCCAGAGCAGCAAAAACAAGTGATATTTTCCAAAGAAGCCCAACAGCCGAATCCATCATAAACTCAACAATTGCCGGAATCGAAAAATCAGGTAATGATATTGAATCTATAATCATACCTTTAACAACTATGTATGTAAAAAAACCTATAAGAATTAATTTCATTATACTTTTTGCTAACTCGGTCATCGAGTGGGCGGAGAAAAATAGTTTCTTGAGGCCGGATACAATATTGAATTTATCAAACTTGAACTCTAATGCTTTCGTGCTGAATTTAAAACCGACTTGACCGATATTAACAATAAACGCCATTAAAATAATTGCGCCGAAAACCGGGGCGAGTGTAATGAAGAAGAACAAAGAAACTTTGATGAAATACATTTGCACAACAGATTTGTCAAGAGTTAAAACATCGAGAGAAGTAAAAATGTATTTTGAAAGATGCGTAAGCTGATCACCGAGAAATTCCCGTGCGGCAAAAATCATAAGTAAACCGGAAGTAAAAACAACAAAAGAAGATAGTTCAACGCTTCTCGCTACTTGTCCTTTATCGCGGCTTTCTTCAAGCTTCTTCGCAGTCGCTTGTTCGGTTTTCTCTTGTCCTTCTTGATCAGCCATTCTTAAACCATTGATTTAATTAATTGGAAAAGACTTTCTTCGTAACTTCTTAACAGACTTTTTATAACAAAAACGTATGTTGGAACTACCATTGCGAGCAACGCAAAACCGAGCCCTATCTTTAGCGGTTGCGTAACAAAAAACACTTGCATTTGCGGAATTACTCTTGCAACAATTCCTTCGGCAATATGAATTAGAAAAAACGAGACAAGAACAGGCGCAGCAATTTTAACGGCAATTA
>CAZRMG010000473.1:0-2673 GCA_964601095.1 uncultured Melioribacteraceae bacterium
TAATCAACCTTCAAACTGAGACACTACTCCCGATTTTTGTATCTATTTATTGAAAAAAAAATTTATTAGATTCCTTCAGCACAAAAATAAACGGGGTACAAAATGAATTTGGTTTTCGATATCGAAACAGCCGGATTCGAATTCGAAACACTCTCCGAATCCCAACAAGAATACCTGCTGCGTTACGCAGAGCAAGAAAAAGATTTAGAAAAAAGAATTGAAGCCGAAGAAGAAGCAAAGCGTTATTTAAGTCTTTATCCCCTTACCGCAAAAGTTATTGCGATAGCACTTTTGAATACCGATACGGAAAAAGAAATGGTAATGTATGAAGGCGAATCGGATGAAAATACTCTTATCGAGGAAAAGAATACAAAATACAAGCAAATGAGCGAGGAGGAAATTCTTAAAAACTTTTGGCTTTATGCAGCAAAAGCCGATAAGATTATTTCGTTTAACGGGAGAAATTTTGATATACCGTTTTTAATGATTCGCTCGGCAATGAACAAAATAAAACCGTCGAAAAATTTTATAAAGAACAGGTATGATTCGTCTTCGCATATAGATTTGCTTGAACAATTTACTTTTTACGGTATCACTAAAAAATTTAATCTTGATTTTTATTGCCATGCATTTGGAATTGAATCACCAAAATCAAAAGGCATTACCGGGATGGAAGTAAAAGAATTATACAAAGCCGGCAAGGTAAAAGAGATAGCGGTTTACTGCGGCGAAGACGTAAGGGCAACTTACGAACTTTATAAAATATGGGAAGAATATCTATTCATTTAGTAACATTTAAGATTTAGATGAAATGTAGACTCAATAAACTAAATTATCTAACTAATCTAAAACTTGGAATAGTCATAAGTCTTATAATAATGATATCTGCGTTTTTATTATCACCGCAGAATAAAAATAAAAGAAAAACTATTCCATATTTCCGCGAACCGGTATTAACAATAATTGATATTCCAAATACACAGCAATCAACATCCTCGTCGCCAAGACCCGCAGTACCTATAATTACAACTTTACTTGAACCAATTGCTGAACTTGAACCATTGCCCGATATAAAAATAAGTGAAACGTCTTTAGGTAATTCAAACCAGACAGGTGAAAGCAATTCAAAAAGTATTGGTACGGGCAATGATATTTACAACGCAAGTTCGTTTCCGTTTGTCCCTCGCCAAATACTCGAAGTTATTCCGCAAAAAATTGATGGTGTTAAAGGTTCAATAAAGGTTAACATACACGTAGGTATCGATGGTTATGCAAAGCGAATAAAGATTCTCGGTAATTCAACCGAATCGAAATTATGCTTGGCGAAAGTTGAGGAAGCCGTTTATAAATCCCGTTGGCAGCCGATTACTATCGATGACCAAAAAGTGGAATACTGGATAGAAAAAACATATACTTTTAACAATTAGAAGAGACCTCTGAAAAATACAGTTTGCCATTTCGATCCCGATTTATCGGGAGAGCTCGCCTCGTCTCCGACGAGTCGGAGCGGGAAATCTTTGATTTCGATAAGATTTCTCAGTCGTTTCTCGCCTTGCTAATGACGCGAGTCGAAGCGCGCACTCCTTCGAAATGACATTTTTAAAATTTTTCAGAAGTTTCTATAAATATTTTGATGATATAATAAAGACTACCTCTCCGTTTATTTCCAATAATAAAAAATTTGAAAAACTTATTTCCCAACTTTGAAACTATTTTAGGACTTCAACATCATATTACAAGCCAAAAGATGATATTTTATTCTGGCAAAATAGTTGATATTTATAAATATCAACTATGGATGTAGGATGATAGAAATAAATGTTGCAAAGCATGAGCCGGTTTTTACTATAAGTACAGCGGCAAAAATTTTAGAAATCTCTGTTCATACTTTAAGAATGTACGAGCGCGAAGGTCTTTTTATTCCATTCAAAAAGGAATCGAACCAGCGGCTTTATTCAAAGACGGATATCGAGAGATTGAGGTGTGTGCGTTCGGCTATTAATGAATCCAAAATAAGCATTAACGGAATAAAAGCAATTTACTCGATGATCCCTTGCTGGGAAGTAATTGGTTGTTCCAAAAAAGACAGACAAAATTGCGAAGCTTATAATAAAGCTCATCAACCGTGTTGGACTTATAACCATAAAAACAATATTTGTGCAAAACTAAATTGCCGCGATTGCAAGGTATACAACGATTATTCCGAATGCGGTAAAGTAAAAGAATTAATGAAATCCATAACAAAGTAGTTTTACTAATATCAAAAAATTATTGAATCAATCTTACGGATTAATGTTTTATGAGAAAAATTGTTCTTGTTCTTTCTGCGCTTGCATTAGTATTAATAGTAATCTATGCAAATCTTACAACAAAGGATTTTGAACCAACCGAATTAATGAAGCTGAAGGAAAAATATTCGAAAAAACATACTCCTTCTGTTGACCATTCAAAATTTACAGTGCTTCACCAAAGGTTTTCTTCACCTCAAGAAGTTACTGAAACTTGTATAAGCTGTCATAACGGACGGCATACAGAAGTTATGCATTCGAACCATTGGAATTGGGAGCGTGAAGAATATGTAAAGGGGCGAGGGATAGTTTATCTTGGCAAGAAAAACGTGTTGAATAATTTTTGTATTGGAACACAAGGCAACGAAGAAAGCTGCGCCAAATG
>CAZRMG010000474.1:0-2672 GCA_964601095.1 uncultured Melioribacteraceae bacterium
AAAGACCTCGCCATATCATGTAGCTGAAGAACTATTTAATGATTTTAAAAAGAAGTAATGAAATTCATACCAAGATATTTTGTTGAAGAAATTTGAATCCAAAAGAAAACATAGATTTTGAAATCCAGCGAAAAAACAAAAAACAAATATATACCTTAATCTTGCCCTTGCTCATATTCTTGCTCTGTTCAAAGTCATTTGCCCAGCAAGATTATGAAAAAAGTTTTTACGGCGGATTATTTTACATTACCGATTATATAGCCTCACAAGAATTTATAGATTTGAAAGCAACAAATTCAGATCTACAACTTGTCGATTCAATTTATGAAAAAGCACTTCATTTTTTTGAAGGAGATTATTCCGAAACTTTTTTGTGTTTGACTTTCGCAACGATTCCTTTCGAACATATAAAATTCCGTTTACCTGTTGTCGGTTCACAAATAAATATTCCTCTCCCCTCGCCTCGTAAAAGCAAGTTTGAAGCGCGGACAAAAAATCTCCCAAAGAATTTATTTATCGATTCTCCTCAAAACGATTTCGGCGATAAAGATAAACTATCACACTTCTTCGGCAACGCATTCTTAAGTTATAATTTCGGCTGGTTCAATTTCTCAAAATTTATGGGTATCTTTGTTGAGAAAGTTGAAGACGGATTTTTTATCGAAGGACAATACGATATTAAAGATTTAATCATCAACAATTACGGTGAAGCATTCGGTAAAGCAGTTAAAAACAATCCCGATATAAAACCGTCTAACATTCTAAAAATTTACGAACTAAAATATCTCCGGTTATACTAATGAAATCAATTCTTGTTATCGACGACGAAAAAGAAATTTGCGAAAGCATTAAAATGATCCTTGAGTACGAGGACTATTCTGTGGATTACACAACCGACTCAACCAAGGGTTTGCAAAAAATTGAGTACGGAAGTTTCGACGCTTTATTATTGGATATTCAGATGCCGGGCAAAACAGGTTTCGAAGTTTTGAATTGGCTGAAGGATAATAATTATGAATTAAAAGTTGTGATGATTTCAGCGCACGGAAGCATTGAAAACGCTATTAAAGCTACAAAACTCGGCGCGTTCGATTTTCTAGAAAAACCAATTGACCGGGAAAAATTATTAATAAGCGTACGCAATGCTGTCGAACAAACTTCATTATTAAAAGAAAACAAAAAACTCAAAAAGGAATTATCTGTTAATGAAGTTATAATTGGAAAAAGTTCTGTTGTACAGACTATTTTAGACACTATTTCAAGAGTTGCTAAAACCGATGCACGTGTTTTGATCACCGGGGAAAACGGAACGGGCAAAGAATTAGTTGCGCAGGAAATTCACAAGCAAAGCAACAGAAGCGGAAAAGAATTAATTGAAGTAAACTGCGCTGCGATACCGCACGAGCTGATTGAATCGGAATTATTCGGACACGAAAAGGGCGCGTTCACCGGCGCAATAAAACAAAGAATCGGCAAATTCGAACTTGCAGACGGCGGTAATTTATTTTTAGATGAAATCGGCGATATGAGCATTCAAGCACAGGCAAAGGTGCTTCGCGCTATTGAAGAAGGAAGAATCGAAAGAGTCGGCGGTGCTTCTAAAATTGAAGTTGATGTAAGATTAATCGCGGCAACAAATAAAGATTTGCAGGCAGAAATTGAAAAAGGAAATTTCCGCGAGGATTTATTTCACAGATTAAATGTAATCCCAATTCATGTTCCACCGCTGCGTGAACGTAAAGATGATATTCCCCTACTTGTTGAACATTTTTCCAAAATGCTGTGCGACAAAAATAAATTCCCGCAAAAAATGTATTCCGACGGCGCAATTAAAGTACTGCAAAGCTTTGCATGGAAAGGAAACATACGCGAGTTAAGAAATTTCATCGAACGTATTGTAATTATGATTCCTCAGCAAAACATTACAGAAAAAGAAATTAATTCATTCATACCTGCTTCCGGTTCAAATGTTGACGATATTTTAAGTGTATCAAATTCATTCCAGGAGTTTAAAGAAAAAGCCGAGAAAGCATTTATACAAAAGCAGCTTCAGGCAAACGGATGGAACATTAGCAAAACCGCTGATATTCTCGGCATCCAAAGAAGTCATTTGTACAATAAATTAAAAAAGTATGAAATAGAAAAAGGATAGTTATGGGAGAGATCACCGCAAATGGCGGGACAATTTTTGCAAAAATTATCCGTAAAGAAATTACTGCGGATATTGTTTTTGAGAATGATAAAGTTCTTGCTTTCAAAGACATAAATCCTCAGGCACCAGTACATGTTCTCATTATTCCCAAAGACACAGAAATTCCAACTGTTATGGATTTGAATTCTTCAAAGCATTCCTCGTTGCTCGGCGAAATGATTGATGCGGCCAACAAAATTGCCAAAGATATGGGGATAAGCGAAGATGGATTTAGACTTGTCTTTAATTGTGGTGCAAATGCCGGGCAGGAAGTATATCATTTACATATGCATCTTCTTGGCGGAAGACCAATGATGTGGCCGCCGGGATAATTGAAAGTTGGAAAAGATTTTATTTTTTCAATGCTTTATCGGAAATATCTTTTCTATAAGAAATTCCATCGAAAGAAACCTTGGGAAGAAATTCGTAAACCTTTTGTTTTGCATGACTTAAGTTATTCTCCTTTATTACAGAAGTAATG
>CAZRMG010000475.1:0-2657 GCA_964601095.1 uncultured Melioribacteraceae bacterium
ATTCTAAATTATTTGATGAAACAAATAAACGGTCGTTTATCGCAACTGTAAATTTATCATTACCATAAGCTATATCTTGAACGCCATATTGAGGATTTCCTTCCACAATTTGAGACCATGCTACTTGCCAATTTAATCCATCAGAGGATTTCCATATTGTGCTGTAGTATGGCATATTAGTTTCGTTGACTTTTCGCCAACGACCAAAGGAATAAAAATCTCCGTTAAGAAATTTGATACCTTCAAAGTCAACATAAGTAAAACCATTGCCTGTAGCCCACGAGATTCCATCATTGGATCTGAAAATTTTGCCGACAAGAACGCTGTCACCAACAGCTACAAACACGCCGTTACCGTATGCTACTGAAAGCATGTCGGCACCTAAATCTTCTTTAGTCATAACGTGTTGAATGTATGAATTATCTGCTGAGGATTGCTCGCCGATATTCTGAGTTATATTTTTTTTATGAATATTGTTGTTATCAAAGGTTTGCGCGAGCATACTGATCGATGAAGTGCCTAACATAAATGTAAGGTACAAACCAAAGTATAAAAAATTAATTCTAAACGATTTGTAAAAATTTTGATTCAGCAAATAAAAAAATGCGGATAAATTACTATTAAGATTTTTATTGTTAGACACAATAAATTTTTGTTGAAGAACTACTTTCATTTTCGCTCCGTAAATATTTATTATTTACAACAATCCTACAGTTGAGACCTGCAGTTTTCTTTCTGGAATTAATAAATAATTCCGATTTATGTAGAATTAATTCTTGTATTTAAGATTCGTTGGAAAATGAAATTTAAAAAGTTTTTGTATGTGAATTTTGTAAGCTATGATTTATCCGATTTTAGCTTTATTTAATCCCGATTACATAATAAAATTTTATGTAAAATGAGGCAAGCGAAATCGGTTTTATGTTTAGAATTTTGAGGGTTGTCACAAATAAAAATGCATCCATCTTTTACAATGATGGATGCATCGAAGTATTAGATATTATTTTTTAAGAATAGCATCAAGAACTTTTTCTTTGCTTAATTCTTTTGTGCAGAAAAACCAGTCGTAACATTTCATATCTTTTTTATTTTCCATTCTTTCTTTTGCGGTTCCGCATGAACCAGCTGTTGGAACAATTACTTCATCACCCGGGCGCCAATCTGCTGGTGTTGCAATTGAAAAGGCATCAGCAGTTTGAAGAGCAATTACAATTCTGTACAATTCGTCAAAGTTTCTTCCGAGACTTAACGGGTAATAAAGAACAGTTCTTACAATTCCTTTCGGATCAATAACAAAAACCGCACGTACTGCTTTTGTGTTGCTTTCGCCCGGTTGAATCATTCCGTATTTCTGGGCAACTTCCATTGTTATATCTTCAATCAACGGGAATTTAACTTCAACATCTTTCATCCCTTTGTATTGAATTTTTTCTTTAATTGTACGAAGCCAAGCGATATGACTATAAAGACCGTCAACAGATAAACCGACAAGTTTACAATTAGCTTTTGCGAATTGTTCTTCCATTGTTGCAAAAGTCATGAATTCACTTGTACATACAGGTGTAAAATCTGCTGGGTGACTGAATAAAATTACCCAGCTACCCGAGTAATCTGCCGGGAAGTTAATTTCACCCTGTGTAGTTACAGCTTTAAATTCCGGGGCTGGTTCACCGATTCTCGGCATTGAATATTCTTTGTTCTCCATTTTAATTCTCCATTTTTTTTGTTTTAGTTTATCTATTTCAATAAAGGGATAGCTTTTATTTTTCAAGCAGCGACTTTAACATCCAAACTGTTTTTTGATATTTCTCAACAAAACCATAAAACATTCCGGCTGAAACTTCATCACTAAATTCATTTTGCATCTTGGAAGCTGCTGAGTTCAATTTATCTATAACAATTTCAAAATCGTTAACGATATTTTGTACCATCGATAAATGATCGGGGTATTTACCCGGTTCTTCATTCAATGTGGAAAGAGTCAAAAATTCTTTTAATGTACCGGGAGCTTTTGAGCCGAGTACTCGAATTCTTTCTGCAACTGCATCTATATCTTCTGCAAGTTCGTCATAAATTTTTTCAAATGCACTATGTAATCCGTAAAAATGCGGACCTGTTACATTCCAATGATAATTTCTTGCTTTAGTGTAAAGAACAAATTCATCCGCTAATATTTCTTTCATTAATTCAGAAATTTCAACATTAGCTTTGTTTAATACTGTAGTTTTCATTTTGTTTCTCCTTTTCGTTTTATTATTTGTAACTATTATTACAACCGTTGTGCCAAAATATAAATGTTGGATTTTTTCCTATTTTCAAATAATTTTAAGATGTTTTCATAATTGTTTGAATCTACGAACGATATTTCGTTATATTAACAACTAAATATCGGTGTCAACTAAATTTCGGTGTGTTATGATTTCACAAGAAATAATGCAAAGTGATATGATTTATCTTTCTCCGCAAAGAACTATGGAAATTGTTCTCGATGCGATTAATGAGTTTATCCCGTACGAGATGGCTGTAATTTTAAGCAAAGAAGCAGATGATAATTTGAAAGTACGTTATGCGCGCGGACCTTTGGTAACGGACAGCATAAAAAAATTTGAAATACCTTTAAAGAATCGACCCGATCTTCAAGAGGTTCTAAATATTGG